>DASQMK010000778.1:0-10749 GCA_035645575.1 Metabacillus sp. | reverse complement strand
CACTGCTACTGCATCAAAGGATCCAAAACCTCTTGATTTTTTTCCACTTACAGTGAATTATGAAGAGCGTTTATACGCCGTTGGGAAGATTCCAGGCGGATTTATTAAAAGAGAAGGTCGACCTAGTGAAAAGGCTATTCTTGCAAGTCGTTTAATAGACCGTCCAATTAGGCCATTATTTGCAGAAGGTTTTAGGAATGAAGTTCAAGTCATTAGCATTGTCATGAGTGTTGATCAAGATTGTTCATCAGAAATGGCAGCGATGTTTGGATCGTCTTTGGCACTTTGTGTATCTGATATTCCATTCGAAGGCCCGATCGCTGGTGTTACAGTTGGAAGAATTAATAATGAATTTGTTATTAATCCAACTGTTGAACAAGCTGAACAAAGTGATATACATCTAGTTGTGGCAGGAACTAAAGATGCTATTAATATGGTTGAAGCAGGTGCAGATGAAGTTCCTGAAGAAACAATGTTAGAAGCAATCATGTTTGGTCACGGTGAAATTAAGCGCCTTATTGCTTTCCAAGAGGAAGTAGCTGCTGCTGTTGGGAAAGAGAAAATGGAAGTTCAGCTGTTTGACCTTGATGCTGATTTAGAGAAGGATATTCGTGATCTAGCTGAGAAGGATCTTTTAAAAGCGATCCAAGTGCAGGAGAAACATGCACGTGAGGATGCTATCAATGCAGTTAAAAATAGCGTTGTAGAGAAATATGAAGCAGAAGAGGCGGACGAAGCTACAATCAAAATGGTCAAACAAATTTTATCAAAGATTGTGAAAGCAGAAGTTCGTCGATTAATTACTGAAGATAAAGTAAGACCAGATGGACGTGGTGTAGATGAAATTAGACCGCTTTCATCAGAAGTTGGTATATTGTCAAGAACGCATGGCTCAGGGTTGTTTACTCGTGGACAAACACAGGCATTAAGTATTTGTACTCTGGGAGCACTAGGAGATGTGCAAATTTTAGATGGATTAGGGATCGAGGAATCAAAACGCTTTATGCACCATTATAATTTCCCACAATTCAGTGTGGGTGAAACTGGACCAATGAGAGGTCCTGGTCGCCGGGAAATTGGTCATGGGGCATTAGGAGAACGTGCATTGGAGCCGATTATTCCTTCTGAGAAGGACTTCCCATATACAATTCGTTTAGTTTCAGAAGTACTTGAATCAAATGGTTCAACTTCTCAAGCAAGTATTTGTGCTAGCACCCTTGCGATGATGGATGCTGGTGTTCCAATCAAAGCACCGGTAGCAGGTATTGCGATGGGGCTTGTGAAATCTGGTGAACATTATACTGTATTAACAGATATTCAAGGTATGGAAGATGCTCTTGGAGATATGGACTTTAAAGTAGCAGGTACTGAAAAAGGTGTAACAGCCCTGCAAATGGATATTAAGATTGATGGCTTATCTCGTGAGATTCTTGAAGAAGCTTTACAACAAGCGAAGAAAGGTCGAATGGAGATTCTTAAATCAATGATGGCAACAATCTCTATTCCAAAGGGAGAGCTATCACAATATGCGCCTAAGATCTTAATGATGACGATAAATCCAGACAAAATTCGAGATGTTATCGGACCAAGTGGAAAACAGATTAACAAGATTATCGAAGAAACTGGTGTTAAGATTGATATTGAACAAGATGGTACAGTATTCATTTCTTCAGTGAATGAAGAAATGAATCAAAAAGCGAAGAAAATCATTGAGGACATTGTTCGTGAAGTTGTTGTCGGTCAAATGTATTTAGGAAAAGTGAAGCGTATTGAAAAATTCGGAGCATTTGTTGAAATATTCAGTGGAAAAGATGGATTAGTTCACATTTCTGAATTGGCAGAAGAACGGGTAGGAAAAGTGGAAGATGTCGTATCAATTGGTGATGAAATATTAGTAAAGGTTACTGAAATAGACAAGCAAGGTCGAGTGAACTTATCTAGAAAAGCAGTGTTAAAGGAACAAAAAGAAAATCAACCAGAAAAACAAGATTGATTTTCATGATTGGAGGCCGTGGGTAACCAGGCTTCTTTTTTCAATTATATACTTCGGTAGATCATTTTCAGGACAAACTCCATTTTTGTTCTACCTTGTCCCCTTTTTACATATTTTTTAGTAAAAAGGGGGATACATAATGCAAAGGAAAATTATTCAACTTGTTGGAATTGTTTTCATTATAACAGTAGCCATTGGCTTTATAAAAAATCCATATACCTCATCATATCTTGATCAAATAAAAGAAGCTGACATAACAGTTGCGAAACATCAAGATAAGCTATATGAAGAGATTTCAGCTAAAGCAAAGGAATATAGAATTCCAGCTCAAGATGCAGAGATACATAAAGTGTGGAAAGCTACCCCTGGTTATAATGGGTTGGAAGTAGATATTGATGAGTCATATAAAAAGATGAAAGCGAAAGGCTCTTTTGATGAAAATCTTTTAGTTTATCGACAAGTACAACCATCTGTTCACCTTGAAGATCTAGAAGCTGAGCCAATTTATAGAGGTCATCCTGATAAGCCTATGGTGTCTTTTATTATCAATGTAGCTTGGGGGAATGAATATATTCCTGACATGCTTGAAACGTTAAATAAATACCATGTTAAAGCAACTTTTTTTCTTGAAGGAAGATGGGTAAAAGAAAACCCTGATATGGCAATGATGATTGTTGATGCGGGACATGAAATAGGGAATCATTCCTATACTCATCCCGATATGAGTCAACTATCGACAGATAAAATAAGAGAACAATTAGCAAAAACAAATGAAGTGATTAAGTCTGTAACAGATATCACTCCGACTTGGTTTGCTCCTCCAAGTGGCAGTTTTAAAAAAGAGGTCGTAAAAATTGCAGATGAAATGAACATGAAAACAGTCATGTGGAGTGTTGATACTATTGATTGGCAACGACCAGAACCGCATGTGTTAGTATCTCGAGTTATGGGAAAAGTCCATAACGGAGCACTCATTTTAATGCATCCAACATCTTCAACATCAGAAAGTTTAGAAACCTTAATATTATCGATTAAGCAAAAGGGATATTCCTTTGGTTCAGTGTCAATGCTCGTTGATGAAGAACGATTATTTAGTAAAGATATACAACCAAATAAGGAATAGACAACGAAGAAGGAGGAACACTTTTGATCAAAAAATATACGTGTCAAAATGGAGTAAGGGTTGTGCTCGAAAATATTCCAACAGTTCGATCTGTTGCAATAGGAGTTTGGATTGGAACAGGATCTCGAAATGAAAACCTCGAAAATAACGGTGTGTCTCACTTTCTAGAGCATATGTTCTTTAAAGGAACGAAAACAAGATCAGCAAGAGAAATTGCAGAATCTTTTGATAGTATTGGTGGTCAAGTAAATGCTTTTACTTCGAAGGAATATACTTGCTATTACGCAAAGGTACTTGATGATCATGCCAGTTATGCACTAGATGTTCTTGCTGATATGTTCTTCAATTCAACCTTTGATGAAGAAGAATTAAAAAAAGAAAAAAACGTTGTATATGAAGAAATTAAGATGTACGAAGATACTCCTGATGATATTGTTCACGACATTCTGAGCAAAGCAACATATGGAAATCATCCGTTAGGTTATCCTATTTTAGGAACAGAGGAAACTTTAACCTCTTTTAATGGTGATACATTAAGAGAGTATATGAACAATCATTATACTCCAGAAAATGTCGTTATATCTGTTGCAGGAAACGTTAATGAAAGTTTTATTAAAGAGGTTGAAAGTTTTTTTGGTTCGTATGAAACCAATGCCCAAAAACGAGAATTTCAAAAACCAAGTTTTCATGATCAAAAACTAGCTAGACAAAAAGATACAGAACAAGCTCATTTATGTATTGGGTTCAATGGTCTTGAGGTTGGACATGATGACATTTATAGCTTGATCGTCTTAAATAACATACTGGGTGGTAGTATGAGTAGCCGTTTGTTTCAGGATGTTCGGGAGCAAAAAGGTCTTGCTTACTCTGTTTTCTCTTATCACTCTTCATATGAAGATAACGGTTTGCTTACCATTTATGGAGGAACAGGCAGCAAACAATTAAATCTCTTGTTTGATACAATCCAAGAAACTTTAGCAACTTTAAAAGCTGAGGGAATTACAGCAAAGGAATTAGCCAATAGTAAGGAGCAAATGAAGGGTAGTCTCATGCTAAGCCTGGAAAGTACAAATAGTCGAATGAGTCGAAATGGGAAAAATGAACTCTTGCTTGGCTATCATCGCTCTTTAGACTCGATTATTGAAAAAGTGAATGAGGTTAGTGAAGAAAGTGTAAATACGCTTGCTAATCAAATATTCACTGACACTTATTCTGTTGCTCTAATCAGCCCTGAAGGGACATTACCAACGAAACTTCAATCATAATGTGAAACTTCTAGCAGTGAGGGGCTTCATCCCTCACTGCTGCTTAATTGAATCAATCGGACCATAACGGGCAAGTTATCCCCCACCTCCCCTCTATGTAAACTCATAAGCTTGAGGTGGGGGGCTTACTGTCCGTTAAGAGTCCGATAAAAAATAGATGTCTACGATTTATTTTTATATAAATTGTAGGCATTTTTTTATAAGGTCAGTTGATATGATAGTAGTAAGGAGGAATGGACATGAGACTTAGTGAACTTTCTGGAAAAGAAATTGTTGATGTGAAACGCGCAGAACGATTAGGGGTACTAGGACAAACAGATTTGGAGATTAATGAACAAACTGGGCAAATTACTACGCTTATCATCCCTTCGTTAAAATGGTTTGGTTTAAAAAAACAGGGTCAAGAAATTCGAGTTCCTTGGCAGCATATTAAAAAAATTGGAACTGATATGATTATTCTCGATATACCTGATGAACAAATCGATAAAATTGAGTCTTAATTCCCTTACGATTGGCATTTTGCCGATCGTTTTTTTAAAACACTAAGAACTATAAGTCATTTGATTTTACCGTAACAATCCTTTCATGAAACCCTCTTCCTTTTTCTCTTCTGTTTATTCACCCATATGCCGATTTCTACATAGTATGTTGAAGTAAGTTATCCTAGGATCTCAAGGAACTATAAACAGAAACACAAGCAAAAGAAGGTGAACATACAATATGTTAACAGGATTAAACGTAGCTGTTATTGGCGGTGATGCAAGACAGCTAGAAGTTATCCGTAAATTAACTGAACTTGATGCAAAGCTTTTTCTCATTGGTTTTGACCAACTTGATCATGGCTTTACTGGAGCAACCAAAGTCAAAATGGATGAGGTTCCATTTCAAGAAATAGATGCAATTATATTGCCAATCCCTGGTACTAATCAAGAGGGGATTGTCGAAACTGTTTTTTCAAATGAAGAGGTCATTTTAACTGAAGAGTTAATTAATCAAACACCTTCTCATTGCACCATTTATTCTGGTATTTCGAATGCTTATTTAGATAATCTAGTTCAATCAACAAATAAAAAATTAATTCAACTCTTTAAAAGAGATGATGTAGCAATCTATAACTCGATTCCTACAGTAGAAGGAACGATTATGATGGTGATCCAACATACAGATATAACAATTCATGGCTCAAGTGTTGCTGTATTAGGTTTAGGAAGAGTTGGTATGAGTGTGGCAAGAACATTTTCTGCACTAGGTGCTAACGTAAAAGTAGGTGCAAGAGATACAGCAGATTTAGCTAGAATTACCGAAATGGGACTTAGTCCGTTTCACATTGATCATCTAGAGCAAGAGGTAAAAGACATAGATGTATGTATAAATACAATCCCAGCAATGATTGTAACGGCTAAGGTTATTTCCAATATGCCAGCACACACATTAGTAGTTGACCTTGCGTCAAAACCAGGTGGAACAGATTTTAGATATGCTGAAAAACGTGGAATTAAGGCACTATTAGCACCAGGATTACCAGGGATAGTAGCTCCAAAAACAGCCGGGCAAATTGTGGCGAATGTCTTAACACAGCTTTTATGTGAGTTAAAGATAGATGGAAAGGGGTTATCTTCATGAAATTAGAAGGTAAGCGAATAGGATTTGGTATTACAGGGTCACATTGCACATACGAGGAAGTCTATCCGCAGATCAAATCATTATTAGATGAGGGTGCAGATGTTATTCCTGTTGTTTCCTTTACAGTGAAAAACACTACAACCCGCTTCGGAAAAGCGGGAGAATGGGTTGAAAAAGTACAGGAGTTAACAGGAAATAAAGTGATTGATTCGATTGTTGCAGCAGAACCTCTTGGTCCTAAACTTCCACTAGATTGTATGGTGATCGCTCCACTGACAGGTAATTCGATGAGTAAGTTTGCGAATGCTCTTACTGATTCCCCGGTATTAATGGCTGCAAAAGCAACCTTAAGAACTCATCGTCCAGTAGTTGTAGGAATTTCCACAAATGATGCACTTGGTTTAAATGGTGTAAACCTCATGCGTCTGATGGCAACAAAAGATATTTATTTTATTCCATTTGGCCAGGATGCACCTGAAAAAAAACCAAATTCAATGGTTGCTAGAATGGAAGCCTTGCTTGATACTGTTTTAGCAGCATTAGAAGGGAAACAATATCAACCAGTTGTTGTAGAGAAATTCCGTGATTTAGAGAAATAATTTCATAAATCAATTAAAGAATCAAATTTTTGCATCCATTCGACAATTAATGTGATAGAATAGTACGTAAAAGATTTGAAGCTGTATTTTAAAGAGAATATAGCTGGAAGGAGCTAGTGTTAAATGGAAGCAAAAGGTTATCATGTAGCAGTAGTCGGAGCAACAGGAGCGG
Source organism: Metabacillus sp. (assembly GCA_035645575.1). Lineage (GTDB taxonomy): Bacteria > Bacillota > Bacilli > Bacillales > Bacillaceae > Metabacillus. The sequence continues at coordinate 3,974 of DASQMK010000778.1, read as the reverse complement.
TGGGGCAGCAAATGCTTCACACACTAGAACAACGCAATTTTCCAATTTCTAAATTAACTTTGCTTTCTTCTGAGCGTTCCGCAGGGAAAAAAGTAATGTTCAGAGATGAAGAATATATTGTCGAAGCTGCAACTCCAGAAAGTTTTGAGGGAGTTCAAATTGCCCTATTCTCAGCAGGTGGAAGTGTGTCAAAGGAGCTTGCACCAGAAGCAGTAAAGCGCGGAGCAATCGTTGTTGATAACACGAGTGCATACCGTATGGATGAGAATGTTCCACTAGTTGTTCCTGAAGTAAATGAAGATGCTTTAAAAGCACATAATGGAATTATTGCAAATCCAAACTGCTCAACAATTCAAATGGTTGTTGCTCTTGAGCCTATTCGTCAGCAATATGGTCTAAATAAAGTCATTGTATCAACTTATCAAGCTGTTTCAGGTGCTGGAGCAGCTGCGATAAATGAGTTAAAAGAACAATCAAAAGCAATTTTAAACGGTGATGATTTCTCTCCAGAAATTCTTCCTGTAAAAGGTGACGAAAAACACTATCAAATTGCTTTCAATGCAATTCCACAAATTGATAAATTCCAAGATAATGGATATACTTTTGAAGAAATGAAAATGATTAATGAAACGAAAAAAATTATGAGCATGCCTGAACTTCATGTGGCAGCAACATGTGTTCGTTTGCCTGTTGAAACAGGTCATTCTGAATCAGTGTATATTGAAGTGGATGCTGAAGGCATTTCTGCACAACAAATTAAAGATTTATTAAAAGATTCTGATGGTATTACATTACAAGATGATCCATCTCAACAAATTTATCCAATGCCAGCAAATTGTGTAGGTAAGAATGATGTATTTGTCGGAAGAATTCGTAAAGATTTAGACCGTGATCACGGTTTTCATATGTGGATTGTTTCTGACAACCTTTTAAAAGGTGCTGCATGGAATTCTGTACAAATTGCTGAAAGTTTAGTGAAATTACAACTAGTTTAACTCTTTTAAGAAGAGAGCATGGTATGTTGCCGGCTCTCTTCTCTCACGTCTACAGTAGAGGTGTTAACATTGAAAATTATTGTTCAGAAGTTTGGTGGGACATCTGTAAAAGATGATCGTGGGCGCAAGATGGCGCTCGGTCATATACAAGATGCGATAAATGAAGGATATAAAGTGATTGCAGTGGTTTCTGCAATGGGACGCAGTAGTGACCCATATGCGACTGACACGCTTTTAAGCTTGGTCTACGGTGAGCTGAAAAATATATCTAATAGAGAACAAGATATGCTTCTTTCATGTGGTGAAGTGATTTCATCCATCGTTTTTTCAAGCTTATTAAATGAAAATAATATTAAAGCAACATCGTTAACAGGTGCACAGGCTGGTTTTGTGACAAATGATGAGCATACAAATGCAAAAATATTAGAGATGAAATGTGACCGCCTGTTAGACACATTGTCTCAACATGATGTGGTCGTTGTTGCTGGATTCCAAGGAGCATCAACAACAAATGGAGATACAACAACAATTGGTAGAGGGGGCAGTGATACCTCTGCAGCAGCTCTTGGTGCAGCAGTTGGTGCGGAGGTTGTAGACATATTTACTGATGTAGAAGGTGTTATGACTGCAGACCCTAGAATTGTTGAAAATGCAAAACCACTATCGAAAGTAACGTATACAGAAATTGTTAATCTCGCCTATCAAGGTGCGAAGGTTATCCATCCTCGAGCAGTAGAGATTGCAATGCAAGCAGAGGTTCCGATCAGGATAAGATCAACTTACTCAAAAATGCCTGGCACATTAGTTTCTTCTAATCAAACGGATAAAAAGGGCAGTGATGTTCACGAAAGGCTGATCACAGGGATTGCTCATGTTTCAAATGTTACGCAAATCAAAGTAACGGCTAAAGAGGGACAATACAATGTTCAGACCGAAGTTTTTAAAGCTATGGCGATGGATGGCATTAGTGTTGATTTTTTCAATATTACCCCTAAATCTGTTATTTACACAGTAACAGATCAAGTAACATCAAGAGCAGTTGAAGTTCTGCAGGAATTAGGTTATGAACCATCAATTATTAGACATTGTGCAAAGGTTTCTGCAGTAGGAGCAGGAATCATGGGTGTTCCAGGTGTAACATCAAAAATCGTGACTGCTCTTTCTGAGCAAGGAATCCAAATACTTCAATCAGCTGATAGCCATACAACAATCTGGGTGCTTGTCAAAGAGGATGATATGATAAAAGCAGTTAACGCTTTACATGAAGCCTTTGATCTATCAAAATAAAGATAAATCTTTTAATATGTTGAAGCTAGAAAGTCTTACATTTATTAGACTAAGCATGATAACATATTAGTTACAATGTGCTGCATAAGGAGTGAAGGTAAGAATGAGTCATTTTGGAAAAGTTTCTACAGCGATGATAACCCCATTTGATAAAAACAATAATATTGATTTTCAAAAAACAACTATGTTAATTGACTACCTAATCAATCATGGGTCAGATTCTTTGGTGGTAACTGGAACTACCGGAGAATCCCCAACACTAAGCAATGAGGAGAAAATCGCCCTCATTAAACATACGGTGAAAGAAGTAAATGGTAGGATTCCTGTCGTTGCAGGTACAGGTAGTAATAACACAAATGCGTCTATTAAATTGACAAAACAAGCAGAAGAAGCTGGTGTTGATGCGATTATGCTTGTTGTGCCATATTATAACAAACCAAGTCAAGAAGGTTTATATCAACATTTTAAAGCAATTATTGAATCAACTTCTTTACCTGTTATGTTATACAACATTCCTGGTAGAAGTGCTGTCAATATGTCAGTTGATACAATCGTACGCTTATCCAAGCTTCCTAATGTTGTTGCTGTAAAAGAGGCAAGTGGAAGTTTGGAAGCTATGGCAGAAATTATCTCAAAAACAAAAGAAGATTTTGCTCTTTACTCAGGTGATGATGGATTAACTTTACCAGCTCTTGCGATTGGTGCCGACGGAGTTGTTTCCGTAGCCTCTCATATTATTGGTGATGAAATGCAGGAGATGATTAAATCCTATCTTTCTGGAGAAACTGCTGCTGCAGCTGAGCAACACCGAAAATTACTCCCAATTATGAAGCAGTTGTTTGCAGCTCCAAACCCAAGTCCTGTAAAAACTGCATTACAGTTCAAAGGGTTAGACGTTGGATCTGTTCGTCTTCCATTATTACCATTAACAAGTTCAGAACGAAGCGAATTAATGGATGTAATCCAAAATAATCTTAGGTAGCTTCGCAATTGTAAAAAGGGAACCTAAAGAAGGTGCTAACTGTTAGCACCTTCTTTTTAGTTCCCTTTTTACCTAGAATATAACGAAAAAGAAGCCTACCCATATTAGAACTTGGTAACAAACAGGTTTTTCTTAAATCCTACCTACTAGCTATGTGCATAAGTTCATCCACACAAAAAATAAGCTTGCCTATTTCTCCAAGCATTATACGACTAAAATTTCCTTGTATTCCATTTCTTTCATCAGTTATAATATTTCTAAGTGACGTTGAACGGGTACTTCAGTAGGGAGGATTTTCATGGAAAAGACAGAGAATATAAAATTAATCGCGTTAGGCGGTGTTGGAGAAGTCGGAAAAAATATGTTTGTTGTTGAAATTAATTCCGACATTTTTGTAGTTGATGCAGGTCTTATGTATCCTGAGGATGAAATGTTAGGGATTGATATGGTCATACCAGATATAACATATTTAAAGGAAAATGAAGACCGAGTAAAAGGAATCTTTTTAACCCACGGCCATGACGAGAGTATAGGTGGGATCTTTTACTTATTAAATAATATTAGTGTTCCTATATATGGGACAAAGCTTACACTTGCTTTAGTTGGTGAAAAACTAAAAGAAAATAAAATGAGGCAGACTGTTTTAGTAAAAGAAATTGATAACGACACCGTCTTATCTTTTGAAAGTACTGAAGTTTCCTTTTTTAGAA
>DASQMK010000777.1:0-11898 GCA_035645575.1 Metabacillus sp. | reverse complement strand
AATCATTAACTTATCTTTCAATACAATTTGTTTCTTAGGCAATTCACCATTAATTAACCTTATTAATAATTCCATCGCTTTTTTTCCAATTTCATACTTAGGTTGATCTACAGTTGTCAAATTCGGCTCAATGATCGAGGACATTTTAACGTTATCAAATCCAATAATTGCTAAATCGCCAGGGATTGTAATCCCTCTTTCCTTTGCAGCTTTTATTGCTCCCATTGCCATATCATCATTAAAAGCAAAAACAGCAGTTGGCGGCTCTTCTAGCGCTAACAACTTCAACATTTGTTGATAACCAGATTCGAAGCTAGAATCTCCTTCTTGTATATAAACAGATTCCACCTCTAAATTATGGCTTAACATAGCCTGTTGAAAGCCTCTTAAACGGTCCCGACTTAAAACAACATTTATACTACCTGTTATATGAGCAATTTTAGTATGGCCTAAGTTTATTAAGTGTTCGGTTGCTTTTCTCGCGCTACTAATATTGTCAATTGAAACAGTCGGTATATTCAATCCATCAATATATTCACACGCTAAAACGATCGGATAATTCTTAGAGATTTCTTCTAGACTTTTCTTATTTAATCTAGCTGTTAAAAGCACCATACCATCTGCTTGTTTTTGAAGCAGTAAGTTTACATACTCCTTCTCACGTTCCACAGTATCCTCAGTATCACCTAATATCACCTGGTAACCATGCTCTATGGCTACATGCTCGATTCCCCTTAATACTTTCGAAAAAAATGCACTTGTTATATCAGGGACAACGACTAGGATGATCTTTGTTTCCTGTGTTCTAAACTGCCTAGCCACAAGGTGAGGCTTATAATTAACTTGTTTAATTACCTCCATTACTTTTCTTCTCGTCTCAACACTAACCAATTTTGGATGACTAAGAACTCTAGATACAGTTGCAGGGGATACATTGGCTAACTTTGCAACATCACTCATTTTCATCTTGATCTCTCACCTTCAACTTATATATTCAATTTTAAAAGTATAATTTTTCTTTAATACCAAAATGAAAAACAATGACGATCCTGAAAACGATTTCATTTTGGTGCGCACGTAAATATCCCCCATTTCAGAAAATATCTATTTTAGAAATCAATTACATTCCATTATATACTATAGTAAATGAAGATCTATTTTTTGTAAACTTCATTTTCTTACCTGCTAAAATTGACCTGGTCGGAAAACAATCCATGTCTTCCAACCAAGGTTATTTCGCTCTTTACCTTCTCTTAGAAGATTCTCTAATAATTAATTCATCCCTCATAACAAACTTTTTCTTTTGAAGAGATTCCCCATTAATTATTTTCAATAAAAGCTCCATTGCCTTCTTACCTATTTCATATTTAGGTTGATTAATTGTCGTTAAGTTTGGCTCAATAATAGAAGCCATATTAATATTATCAAATCCAACAATAGCTATATCATCAGGAATTGAAAGTTGGCTATCTTTTGCTGCTTTCATTGCCCCTATCGCTACTTCATCATTAAAGGCAAACACAGCTGTAGGAGGAGTTTCCAGTGCTAATAGCTTCATCATTTGATCATATCCTGACTCATAGCTAGCATCACTCTCCTGGATAAAAGAAGAATCTATTTCTAAATCATGACTCATCATCGCTTGTTGAAACCCTCTTAACCGGTCTCGACTTAATATGACATTCATGGATCCTGTGATATGTGCAATTTTGGTATGACCTAGCTTAATTAAATGTTCAGTTGCCTTTCTAGCACTACTAATATTATCAATTGAGACTGTAGGAACATTCAACCCGTCTACATACTCACATGCCAAAACCATTGGAAAATGCTCTGATATTTCCTCCAACTTTGACTTATCTTGTCTTGCCGTTAATAGCACCATACCATCAGCTTGCTTTTGAAGTAATAAATTTATATATTCTTGTTCCCGCTTAATCTCATTTTCAGTATCACCTAATATTACTTGATAGCCATGTTGAACAGCTACATGCTCAATCCCGCGCAAAACCCTGGAAAAGAAAGCGCTTGTAATGTCAGGCACAACGACAAGAATAATTTTGGTTTCCTTTGTTCTGAATTGTCTCGCAACAATATGAGGCTTATAATTTACTTTATTAATAACATCCAGCACTTTTTCCCTAGTTTCTTTACTAACTAAGTCTGGATTACTTAACACTCTTGATACTGTTGCAGGTGAAACATTCGCTAATTTTGCAACATCACTCATTTTCATAAAATTACTCACTCACCTTCACTCTACACAATGTAGCACAAACAAACTGCCGAGAATAAATATCCCTTATACTTCCTTCATTTATTATACTACTCACTTATAAAATCCACTTGTAAATTTTGTCCACCATCTACTATTTTACCATGTAAAGAATTTCAAGAGCACTTTTTATCATTGAGTTAGAAATAAAAGCGCAAGTGCTTTGATCAGCCTCAGACAAATAAGCCACAAATGAATGATTCTCATAGTACAAAAAGAAGCTGACTCATCTAAGAATCAGCTTGTCTATTAAAAACTGTTGTTTTTGGAAAGATCAGAGAACGTTCCAAAACCTTTTTATTTTGAAGAAAGTTCTAAATTAAGATATCTTGAAAAAACCTCTAGCGTTGTTTCTTTTGCCATTTTAATCGCTTCTTCCGGATCTAATTGATAATACTCAGGTCTGAAAATTTCTACTGATGCTGGACCTGAATATCCTTTTTCATTTAAAATTGTGAGAATACTCTCCAAATCAATTGCACCTAAACCTGGCCATACACGATCTTCGTCGGTTAAGAATCCAATTGGGAAATCCTCTGTATCATCAATATGGAAGATAAAAATCTTAGAACCATCAGCCTTTTTAAGGTCCTCTAAATCAGACCCCATAGCATGGAAATGGAAAGCATCTAATACTAACCCTACATTTTCACGATCAACCGCTTCAACAATATCATAAGCTTGATCAAATGTATTAACCGTACATTGAGGGTGACCAACAAATTCTAAGGCTATCTTCACTCCATAAGGTTCTGCAAGATCGGAAAGTTCTTTCAATACTTCTATACAGCTATCTTTAATTTCTGTTTTTAAGATTTTCTTCTCCGTTACAAGAGGAACTGCTACTACGTATTGAGCCCCAATTTCCCCTGCTACTTCAAGCATATTTTTAAATTCAGTAATGATTTCGTTATATCCAGCTTCATCGCGGTTATTAAAGAAAACAAGTGCATTTAATGCCAGAGGCTTAATATGATTTGATTTAAAAAAGTTAGCTAAATCTTCAATAGAGTGATTTTGCAGGTATTCTGGCAGCTTATCCATCGTGCGGATCTCGATAAAATCATAACCATGCTTTTCACAATACTCTAAATCCTTTACAAGATTCGAATTTTCTAATGTTGTAGCTTGATTGAAACACAGTTTCATAGTTTATCTCTCCCTTAATTAAGCATTAATTGCTTCTGATTGTTTACTATAAAAAGCAGGTTTTTCTTTTAAAATAACGTCCTCTTTTTCACCTGAATTTTGTGCTTTAATGGCAGCATCCGCAGTTACAGCTGCAATATACCCATCCCAAGAAGTTGGACCATTTGGCTCCCCAGTTTTCTTGATTGAATCCATGAAATCTTGAAGCTCTTTATCGTAAGCATCAATAAAACGATCCTTCCAATCCATTAGGATATTCGTGCCAAAAGTGGCATTCTTACGGAATGAGATACTTTGGTATTCAGGTAAACTGACAATTCCTTCTTCTCCTATGACTTCACATTGGATATCATATCCGTATTTACAGTTAACATTAATTTCTGCAGTAATAACAATTCCACCCTTTGTTTCGAGCGTAACAATTTGCGGGTCTTTAAGATTTTCATGTGCATGGACAGATTTCTTAGGGTAAATAACCTGAACTGATTTATAATCATCATTAACTAACCAATGTAATACATCGATTTCGTGAATTAATGTATCATGAATAGCCATATCTGTTGTGTAGTTCTCTCCAACTTCAGGATTTCTATGTGCTGCACGAATCATTAAAGGTTCTCCAATAAAATTGTTCTCAATTGCCTCTTTTAATTGAACATATCCACTGTCATAACGACGCATAAATCCTACCTGTACAAGGCGCTTTCCATGTTTCATTTCCGCTTCAACAATTCTCATACAACCTTCTGCAGTAGTTGCTAGAGGCTTTTCAACAAATACATATTTTCCCGCTTCGATTGCTGCTAGTACACTAGCTTCGTGAGCTGGTCCCCAACTTGTTACAAGAACAGCGTCAACATTATCAGCTGCAAGAAGCGCTTTATCATCTTGATAAACAATTGCGTTAAGTCCAAAACTTTTTACAGCATCTTCTGCAGATGCTTGATTAACATCTGTTACTGCAACGATTTCTCCACCTGCTAGCTTATTGCTAATACGTTTAATATGCTCTCTGCCAATTGCACCTGTTCCTATAACTCCGAATCTAATTGTCATGACTTTTCCCTCCATTGTTTTTATTTTGTACATCATGCTATTAAGTCAACGCTTTCAATTCATCTTTACATTACAAGACAGGCATAAACCTCTATGCCTGAGTTAAAATACTTTTGTTGCTGCATTTATTTTTAGAAGCTTTTCGTCAATATATTTTCTAGTAAGCAAAGCATATTCTAACGGATGGGCAATTGCCGGGTCTTGTTCTGCCTCAATAACAATCCAACCTTTATAATTGTGGTCAAGCAGAAACTGATAAACCTCTGTGAAATCAATACAACCGTCACCTGGAACTGTAAACATCCCATTTAAGAATGATTGTAAAAATGATTCTCCTTTGTCTCTGCATTGGTTCAGTACATCAGGGCGTGAATCTTTAAAGTGTACATGTTTTATACGATCAATGTGCTTTTTTAGAAGCCCCATATAATCTCCATCCGATACAAAAATATGACCAGTATCATAAAGTAAATGAACATGGTTAGGGTTTGTATTATCCATCAGTCGATCAATTTCTTCTAATGTTTGAACCCCTGTCCCCATATGATGATGGAAGACTAATTTTAGATGATATTGTTCTGCAATCTTTCCAAGCTCATTTAGTCCCTCGTATAATAGATCCCATTCTTGATCAGTGAAATATGGTTTTTCTGCAAAAACATTTTTTCCTGTTCCTTGAATGCTGTATGTTTGCTCAGAAACAACAGCCACACTTGCATTTACCTCTTGAAGGTATGCACAATGCTGATGGAATTCTTTAGAGGCAGCTTCAAGACCATCCCGGATAATAAAGCTACTAAACCATTTCCCTGCAATTTTTAAGTTTCGTAGTTTAAGTTCTTTATTTAATATTTTCGGCTCCGGGAAAAAGCCCCCCACTTCCGTTCCTTGAAACCCAGCAACAACAATATCACTTAAAAGATGTGATAGTGTATTGTCCTTCCCGATCTCTGGTATATCATCATTACGCCATCCGATAGGAGCAATTCCCCAAAGAATATGCTGATTACTCATCATTTTCACCCTCTATTAATATTGCTTCGCATTTTGAAGCTTTTGTTGTTTAAACTCATAGGAACTTTGGACACCCTCTTGATTTGATATCTCTGGTACACCTAAATTCCACCAGCTGCCATCATAACCATCTGTCATTGTTTTTGGTAAGACTTTCATTTCAATTAAAGTTGATCGGTCTTGTTTTTTAGCATCCTCAAGAGCTGCTTTTAATTCTTCGACTGTATTTGCACGATATGCTTTCGCTCCATAACCTTCAGCTACTTTAGCATAATCAATGTTTAAAATCTGATTATCCTCTGTTCTGAATTCACAGAAATAACTGCCGTTACCAAAATCCATTTGCAGGTTGTTAATACAACCATAACCTGAATTATCAAATAGAAGAACATTAATCTTTTTATTATATTGAATGGCTGTAATAAACTCTGAATGTAACATGAGAAAGCTTCCGTCACCGACAATTGTATATACTTCCTTGTTTGGTTCAGCTAGTTTTAACCCTAATGTTCCCGACACTTCATACCCCATGCAAGAATAACCATACTCTAAATGATAGGTGTTCGGTACTTCTGAGTGCCATAGGCGTTGAAGGTCTCCCGGTAGTGAACCAGCGGCACAAATGATAATACTGTCTGGATTAATTGTTTCATTAATAGTCAGTAATGCAGTTGTTTGAGGTAATTCTGTATTTAACGCATCCGCGTATTCATTTAATACTTCTTGAGAGAAGTGATTTTTTATTTCCGGATTAAAATTCTCTCGATTAAATGTCACTTTACTGAGTCGATCACGCTCAGCCATCCACTCTTCTTGTAACTCAGCAATACTATTGCCAAAATCACTCTTATATCCTTCTAACATTGGGATTAGTGCTTCGATCGTTGATTTAGCATCTGCTACAACTGGGAAAGCGTCTAATTTATATGCTTGCATACGGCTAACATTTATATTTAAGAATTTCGTTGTTTCAAAATTAAAGATTGTTTTAGATGATGTAGCAAAGTCTGTAAATCTTGTCCCTACACCTATAATTAGATCCGCTTGTTGTGCTGCTTTATTTGCTGCTAAGGTTCCAGTTATCCCAAGTCCGCCTAGGTTGTTTTTAAATGATGATTCAACAGTTGATTTACCGGCTTGAGTTTCTACTAATGGAATATCATATCTTTCAGAGATTTCAATTAGCGCTTTTCTTGCTTCTGAATACTTTGCTCCTCCACCAACAACGATGACTGGTTTTTTACTTTCTTTTATTAACTTTACAGCCCCATCTAATTCACGTTGGTTAGGAAGTCGACGGTCAATATAATGAACTCTCTTTTCAAAGAACTTCACATCAAAATCAAATGCTTCACCTTCAATGTCCTGGGAAATACAGATTGTAGCTGGGCCAGCCTTTGCTGGATCTGTCATTACTTCAAAAGCACGAATTAAGCTAGACATTAACTGTTCTGGACGGGTGATACGGTCCCAATACCTAGATAAAGGTTGAAGGGCATCATTTGTTGTTATGGCGATGCTGTGTTCTTGCTCTACTTGTTGTAAAACCGGATCCGGCTGGCGTGTTGCATATGTGTCTGCTGGAAGCAATAAAATTGGTATGTTATTAGCAAGTGCCGTACCTGCAGCTGTAACTAAGTTAGCTGAACCAGGACCACTTGAAGTGGTAACTGCGTAAATCTTCTTTCGTAACATTTGTTTACTATAAGCAATGGCTGCATGAGCCATGCCTTGCTCATTTTTACCTTGGATAATGTTTAAATTTCCCGGATTCTGTTCAAGTGCTTCACCAAATCCTAAAACGTTTCCATGACCAAAGATATTAAAAATTCCTTCTACAAATGGATGTTCCTCACCATCAATAGAAACATATTGTTGTTGTATAAATTTAATTAACGCCTGTGCTGTTGTTAAGCGAATTGTTTCCACCTTGTTTCACCCCTGCCCTACTGAAATTGTTTCATTTTTTTTAATTAAAGCTTCGATTTCTTCAACTGTAGGCATTGCTTCTGATGAGCTATGCTTACTAACAACAATCGAAGCGGATGCGCTTCCATATTTTAATGCTGTTTCAATATCCTTTCCTGTAATTAATGCATATAAGAAAGCTGAAGCATAGGAATCCCCAGCACCAAATGTTTTCAGAACCTTTGTTTTGTATGCTTTTCCTATATATATATCACCTGTTTTTGCATAAGCATAAGATCCTTCTACACCATGCTTGATGACAATTAATTCAGGGGAGTGCTTAAATAAATAGTTAACAGTATCCTCATTCTTGCCTTCCGATGTCCTATTTTCAAGAGCATCATATTCGTCACGAGTTCCAATTACAATATCTGATTGCTCTGCAACTAATGAATAGTAAACAGCAGTTTCCTCTAAGTTTTCCCACGAGTATGGACGGTAGTCTAATTCAAAAACTACTTTGACATCATTCTTTTTAGCTAAACTAACTGCTTTTAGAATTGCTTCACGTGATGGGCTCTTCGAAAGCGCTGTTCCTGATACAAGCAGAATCTTTGATCTCTTAATATAGTCTTCATTTACTTCAGATGGATCTAAATAAAGATCGGCCACATCTTGACGATACATGAGAATGCTGCATTCCTCAGGACTTTTAATCTCTGTAAAGGCTAACCCCGTTTTGTGACCTTCTTGATCTACAACAAAGTTCGTCGTATCAATTCCAACTTCTCTCATATATTTTTCGATAAAACGTCCATGCTGGTCATCTGCAAGCTTTCCAATGAAACCTGCTTTCAAGCCTAGTTTAGAACTTCCAATTGCAATATTTGCTGGAGATCCTCCTACATATTTCGAAAATGTCATCGTCTCTTCCATTGGGCGATTATATTCCACCGCATTTAAATCGATACAAGCTCGACCGATTGCGATAATATCAAACTCTCTACCAGTATTGAAATTTAATTTCATGTTCATCACATCTCCTTTTTTATCGATTAATAATCCATTCATGGTCAGGGTCGTTATGAAACTTCCATATTCGAGTCGGTCCTGCCATAACGTTTAAATAATAAGAAGTATAACCTTCAGGTACTCCAACTGGGTGATAGCCAACTGGTACAATGACCATGTCCCCGTTTTCAACAGTCATTGTTTCATCTAACGAGCGGTCATCTGTGTAAACACGTTGGAACACAAAGCCCTGAGGAGGATTCATTTCGTGATAATACGTTTCTTCTAAAAAAGATTCCTCTGGCAAATTGTCTTGATCATGTTTATGTGGAGGATAACTAGACCAGTTTCCGCTTTCTGTGAAAACCTCTACAACTAGTAAACTATTAGCTGATGGATCAGAATCAGGAAGAATATTATGCACCATTCGTTTATTGTTACCCGTCCCCCTATGCTCCACACCATTTTCAGAAGCACGTATAATCTTAGTTGGTAATTGTTTATTTGAAGGCGAATAGCATAAAGCAACGCGGGCATTACTTACAGCTTCTATTTCGAAGGTTTTGTCATTTGAGACATATACACTATCTGTTGGCTTCTTTTCGAATACTGACTCGCGTGTACCAATTTTCTCAAATATCTCATCTCGATCAGAAACATTAATTTGTCCCGTAACAGCTACGATACAGCATTCTTGTTTCCCTAATGTTTCTGTATATCTTGCACCTGGAACTAAATCAATCATCTTAAAACCAACATATTCTAATGCTGAGTTATCGGATGTAACATTATGTACAAGCGTAACACCCTTCGCCAATTCATTTTTATTTGGTTTACGTAGTAATTTACTCATTCATTATCCTCCTTATATGCAGATGTATTTGTATTTCTCTATTTATCTTTCATTTCCACTGAAATCGATTTCATTTATCTTTAAATAATGAAAGATAAATTCTTTATAACATTCACTTTTTTACTGATTCTTCCTAAAGAATAATATTATAAGCGTTTTCAGTCAATACTTTTTACTTTTTTTGTTTATTTGACAGCTTATAATTCACACACTTTCACTGCAATCGATTTCATTTATTTTCAGTTATAGCTTACTTAATAACAATTCAATTAGAAAATGTTAAATTGATATTTTCATATTAGCATCATTGTAAAACGCTTTCAAGTTAAGTTTTATTTTTTTCTGTAATTCCCCCTTAAAACACAGTGTGAAAATCTTTTTATTAGGTTCAAATCAAATTTGCATCATGCATGATCTTTGATTTGAAAATTCATTTTAACTACTGATGCTATCCTTATTTATGAACCTAATGGTTTTCAATAGTTGATGCAAAACTTACCCAATAGTTAATCATTATTAATAAGTGAATTTTACAGGAATCTTTAAACATAGAAAATACTACTATATTATTTTAATTATTTTTATTTAATGCAACCCTTAAATTATAAGGGAATTTTTAATGTTCCCCTAACAGCAAGGGAAAAAGTTTTTAAAAACACGTTGACTGAAAGCGCTTTTAATATTATGATCATTACAAGAACTTAACTAAGAAGTGCTCACAATATAATCAAATATGTTGGAAAGGAGATAATCAGATGGATCAATCCCAAAAATCATTTCTTTTTAAAATCATCTTTGTCTCAACATTTGGCGGGCTTTTGTTTGGTTACGATACAGGTGTGATCAACGGTGCTTTACCATTTATGTCAGAGGCACTTGGCCTTACCTCATTTACTGAGGGTCTTGTGACAAGTTCACTACTTTTCGGAGCTGCTATTGGTGCTCTATTTGGTGGTAGATTGTCAGATTACAATGGACGTCGCAACAATATTCTATTACTTGCGGTGATCTTTTTCTTTGCCACTCTTGGATGTACACTAGCTCCAAATGTAACTGCAATGGTTATTTTCCGCTTCCTACTCGGATTAGCTGTTGGAGGAGCTTCTGTTACAGTACCTAGTTATCTTGCAGAAATGTCTCCAGCTAATAGTAGAGGTAGGATGGTAACACAAAATGAACTTATGATCGTATCTGGACAATTATTGGCATTTGTTATCAATGCTATTCTCGGGAATACAATGGGTCATCATGATCACGTATGGCGTTATATGTTAGTTATTGCCGCACTCCCAGCTATCTTCTTATTCTTTGGAATGCTTAAGTTGCCTGAAAGTCCTCGTTGGCTTGTATCAAAACAAAAGAATCATGAGGCACTTTTAGTATTAAATAAGATTAGAGAAGAAAAACAAGCGAAAAATGAGCTAAATGAAATCAAGTCACTACATGAAAAAGAGAATAATAGTAAAAAAGCAACCTTAAAGGATATGACAATTCCTTGGGTACGACGTATTGTATTTATAGGGATTGGAATTGCAGTTGTACAGCAAATTACAGGTGTAAACTCTATTATGTACTACGGTACTGAAATTCTTAAAAATGCCGGTTTTGAAACTGGTGCAGCCCTTATTGGTAATATTGCAAATGGTGTTATATCCGTTCTAGCGACTTTCGTTGGTATATGGCTACTTGGTAAAGTTGGACGTCGCCCAATGCTCTTAACAGGGTTATTAGGTACGACAACAGCACTTCTTCTTATCGGTATTTTCTCATTAACACTTGAAGGATCTGCTGCTTTACCTTATGTAATCCTTTCACTTACTGTTACATTTCTCGCTTTCCAACAGGGTGCTATCTCACCTGTAACATGGTTAATGCTATCTGAAATATTTCCTACACGCCTAAGAGGTCTTGGTATGGGTGTTACTGTTTTATGCTTATGGTTGGTAAACTTCTTAGTTGGACTAACGTTTCCAGTATTACTAGCTTCAATCGGATTATCTACTACGTTCTTTGTTTTCGTTGTTCTTGGAATATTTGCTATGACATTTGTTCAGAAGTTCCTTCCTGAAACAAAAGGGCTGTCTCTTGAGCAAATAGAACAATATTTCCGTAACCATGACAAGAAAGATGATAGTGAACCATTAACTAAAATAGCTAAATAGACCTAAAATTAAAGCGCTTTATATAAAGCGCTTTTTTTATTGCAGCTCCAATATACATGTCCCAACATAAAAATTAGCGTTCCACCGCCCATCCCACACTCCATCCCACACAATCCCTTATCCCCCAAAAGGGCTCACGTCCTATTCACCCTTTCACTCCCAATTCCTCCAGAACAAAAGCGCAAGCGCCTTGAACAGCCTTAGGCAAATAAGCCGATTTAGAATAGAAGGCGTTCTTTGCCTTCAATTCTAAATTGGCTTATGACCTCGAGGGGCTAGGCGCTGGAGCTGGATGCCAGCACTTATCCACAGTACAAGAATTTTATAAATTCCTGGTGTATGAAATAATCATTTTAAACACAAAAAAGTCCCATTGACTATGCTACGATTGAAGTACTTAACCAAGTTTAACTCAATCATCCACCCACCAAGGAGGACATAGTCAATGAGACTACTTAATAGTAAACAAG
>DASQMK010000776.1:0-5549 GCA_035645575.1 Metabacillus sp. | reverse complement strand
ATCGCTAAATGACCAATCCTATCACTGCTTCGATCAAAGCCATGCTTAAAATAGTTTTCGATTATTGGCTGAAGAATCATCTTTGGAACCGTAATAAATAAATCTTCTTTATCAAATTGTAATGTATACTCAAATTCGTCTCCGAACCTTTCTTTTTGAAGCAATAAAAAGGCCTTTGTATAATCAATTTCCTTTGTTAAAGGAACAAGATCCTCATCAATATTCATCCCATATCTCATGATCTTTGAAAGATGGGTAACAAGGGTATAGACCTGTGGGACATTATTTTTTAATGCTAAAGTTCCGATGGACTGCAGGGCATTATATAAAAAATGAGGATTTAACTGAGACTGTAATGCCTTTAGCTGATTTGTTTTATTTTCAATCTCCAGTTTATATTCGCGATTAATAAGATGATTAATCTTTGCGATCATCTCTTTAAAACGCTCACCAAGAGTACCGATTTCATCGTTTCCAAGTGAATCAAACTGAACGTTCATATTCCCATTTTCAACCTGTTTTATATTTTGTAGTAATACCCGAATAGGCGAGGTGATTTTAAATGATACAAATAAAGTAGCCATGATAACAAGTATTAACCCAATTACACCAAAAAGTATATTGATTTTAGCCACACTTAATGCACTTTCAAATACGGATGTAAATGGAATTCTTTTTACCAATATCCAACCGCCAGATGAATCATCAAGGGTTTCATAAATCATTAAACCGTGAAACGAATCCTTTTTCCATTCCATCATTCCATTTGGTTCGTTATTCTTGATAAGGCTTGTAATCCATTGTTGGTTTTCATTTACTTCATTGTTGGAGCGAAAAATCAGTTCCCCTTCAGGACTTAATATATAAAATTCCTCTCTATCTTTAACATATAGCTTCTCGGCAATTCCTAGAAGGTGCTCTGAGTTGATGTCAAGTGAAATATATCCTAGCAAATCGTCTGACGGCACATCGATTAAAGCACGGTGCAAAGTAAACATATCTTTTCTTCTTTTTGAATTCTCGCTTATATTCTCTTCCTGTAAAACTTCCATCGGCTCGATATGAATACGGTAAGGATTGTTTAATGCCTTTTCATACATATCTTGATTCTGATTTTTATTTAATGAGGAAAAGACAACAGCTGATTTTTTTGATACAGAAATATTATGCTGGTCGTCCATTAATGCAATGTTCACTCTATTAATGTTCTCTTCAGCATAAAGAATAGTTAAAATAACACTTTTAAAGCTTTCTTTTGCAAGATAATCCTTGTCGAAATCAGGATTATTTCGCATGTACCTCATAAAATCAATATTATTATAAAATGATAACGTTAAATTTTTAAGTTCCCCCATATATCCTTCAATGTTTAACTTCCCTTGGTAAAGGAGATTGACGTTCTCCTCTACGAATTCATCTTTTAATGATTCTTTCGTATAAAAGAAAGTGATAACAATTGAAGTTCCAAATGGAACAATGGTAATGAGTAATAAAAGAACAATTAGCTTGTTTCTTATGCTTGTTTTTTTCACAGGGGAACCTCCTAACTTTTTGACTGTAACCACTATTATAGGTGAAAAAGCATGCCTATGATAGACATGCTTTTGTCAGGATTATTATTTCATGTTATCCCAAGTTGCTTGGAATTTTTCTAATGCTTCTTCGTAAGTAATCTTACCAGCAGCATATTCTTGGATTGTAGCAGCAAATTCTTTGTTTGCCCCATCCGGCCATCTGAACCAGTTCCATGAAATTGTTTTTTCTTCTTTAGAGTATTGTAGGATTGATTGACCTAAGTCACCTAAACCAGAAGCTTCAATGTTATCGAATGCTGGAATGAACGCAAATTCTTCCGTGATATAACGTTTACCAGTTTCAGAAGATACCATCCAGTTTAAGAATGTTTTTGCTTCTTCTAAGTGCTCAGAGTTTTTGTTTAATACCCAGTTATTAGGAACACCTACTGGTAATGCATCAGCACCTGCTTCATCATTTAATGGGATTGGTAAGAAGCCCATATTGATTTCAGGGTTGATTTCAGTAATCATGTTTTCAGTCCAGTTACCTTGTTGCAGCATTGCTGCTTCACCTGATGCAAATAATGTTACTTGAGTGTTGTAGTCAGTTGTAATTGGGTTACCTACTGCATTTTTCACTTCTAGATCAATAACCTCTTTAAATTGTGTGAATTTCTCGTTACCAACAAATTTTGCAGAACCATCATTTAAACCTGCAATAAAGCTTTCTGGATCATCTTGTTGTGCAAATGGAATATTCATTAAGTGTTGACCAATTACCCACCACTCGCCATAACCAGCTGAGAATGCTTTAATTCCAGCAGCTTCAAGTTTTTTTACGGCCTCTTTTAACTCAGATAAAGTTTTTGGTGTTTCTGTAATTCCTGCTTTTTCAAATAAATCTTTGTTATAAATGAAACCATATCCTTCAAGGTTTACTGGCATACCATATAACTTACCATCTTCATCTGTCGTTGGAACTTTACCAATAGGAAGTACATGCTCTGCCCACGGCTCATTTGATAGATCTGCTAAATGCTCTTTCCAAAGTTCAAGTTCCTTAAATCCACCGTTGTTAAAAATATCTGGCTCTTCACCTGATGCAAACTTAGCTTTTAAAGCTGCACCATAATCTGCTCCACCACCAACAGTTTCAAGTTTTACTTTGATATTTGGATGCTCTGCTTCAAATTCTTTGATCATTTCTTGAAGCTGATCAGCTATTTCAACTTTAAATTGGAATAAGTTTAATGTTACAACTTCCCCATCACCTGAACCTTCCTTCTTACCTTCAGATGAGCTTTCTTGGCTACCTGAATTACATCCAGCCAAGATACCTAAAACTAATAATAATGACATTCCTAAAAGCATAAGCTTATTCATGAATAATAGACCTCCCTAATGTTATCTTTTTTTAATTTTATATGAATCTCATGGCTAGGCTACTAGCCATGAGATTATATACTGCTTAAGTTAAGAATTTATTTAATAGATCCTGCAGCAATTCCTTTAATAATGTGTTTTTGCAAGAATAGGAAGAATACAATAATTGGTGCTATACCTAATACTAATGCCGCTAATCCCATATCCCATTGTTTTGTATATTGAGCGAAGAAAGAACTTGTCGCTAACGGAATTGTTCTTAATTCTGCATCCTGCAACACAAGTAATGGCAGAAGGTAATCATTCCAAATCCATAATGTATTCAAGATGATAACGGTTACAGTTATTGGCTTTAATAATGGGAAAACGATTCTCCAAAACACACCAAATTGTGTACATCCATCTACTCTAGCGGATTCTTCAATTTCCATTGGAATTGTTTTTACAAAGCCATGGTATAAGAATAGTGATAGTGAAACCCCAAAGCCAAAATACATAATGACAATACCAGGTATACTATTCATAATTCCAAGAGTTCCACCTAATTTCATTAATGGGATCATAACCGTTTGGAAAGGAATAACCATCGCTGAGACAAAAAAGATAAATAAAATTTTACTTAGCTTCCCTGGTGTTCTCACCATTTTCCATGCTGCCATAGAACTAATGACAACAATACCTGCAATACTAAATACAGTGATAATAAGAGAATTAAGAAATGCATCTTGGAAGCTAAGAATATCCCAAACCTTAGTATAGTTACTAAATAGGATTTCTTTCGGTAAAGCTGCGGCATCAATTAATATTTCTGAAAAACCTTTAACTGAATTAATTAACACGAAGTAAAATGGCACTAAGAAAATTAAGGCGAGCATAATGGCAATGATCTCAAGTACGAATGTGCCCTTTGTATAGCCTTTATTCATTATGCTTCAACCTCCTTCTTCTTCGTAAATGTTACTTGAATTGTTGTAAACACGGCTACTACGATAAAGAATAGGATAGATTTTGCTGTTCCTAGGCCATATCTATTGTTCATAAATGCTTCCTGGTAAATATTAATGGCAACAGATTCTGTTGAATTAAATGGACCTCCGCCAGTTAGCGATAGATTTAAGTCAAAGATTTTAAACGCCATTGAAATCGTTAGGAAGAAACAAATCGTGAACGCAGGTAATATTAATGGAATAATGATCTTGGTTAACAATGACCAATTCGTTGCACCATCCATTTTTGCTGCCTCTAATAGGGAAGTATCCACCCCTTGCAGTGCTGCAATATAAATAACCATCATGTAACCACTAATCTGCCAAGCAAAAACGATCACAATTCCCCAGAACGCTGTTGCTTCATCCCCTAACCAAGGTAATTTAAAGAACCCAATGTCGGTCATGTTTCCAATTGATGCGAATCCTTTAACAAAGATAAACTGCCATATAAATCCAAGGAGAAGTCCTCCGATTACGTTTGGAATAAAAAATACAGTTCGTAAAATATTCTTAGTTTTTAATGCAGCATTTAGTAATAAAGCAAAACCAAATCCTATGATATTACTTATTAAAACGGCTGCAAACATAAATTTTGTTGTAAAGAGAAATGAATTAAAGAACTTTTGATCATCCGTAAAGATTTTCACATAGTTATCTAACCCAACCCATTCAACGGCTGAACTAACACCGTTCCATGATGTGAAGGAATAATAAACCCCCATAAAAAATGGAATGATTTGAATTAAAATAAAAAATAAGATTGCTGGTCCAACAAACGCTGCGTAACCTAACGCCTTTTTCAACTTAGGCTTTTTACTTGATTGTATTTCATGTTTCACATACGTTTCTTTTGTTGCCAATGTATTAGTATTTGCTTTGGCACTCACTTCTTCAACACCACCTAGTACTTTTGTAATCGCTTGCTTTTGATTATAAAGCGTTTTCAACATAGGTACTATCAACTGTATTGACTAAAATGGTGCACTATTTTGATCTTTGTTAATTCTATATACTAAGAATCTCAATGGATTGTAGTTAATTTTACTTATTAGGAAATATCCCCAATAGATAAAAACAGCTGCATTATGAAGCAGCTGTTTTGTCACTGGTCTTTTCAGTTTTATCGATAACGGCCGTTCCGACCAAGTCTCCAGTAACATTCAGGGAGGTGGCACCCATTCCTATAAGAGCATCTACCGCAGTAAGCAATCCAACTACTTCTAGAGGTAATCCAAGTTGAGCAAATACGGTAGCTATCATAATAATACCAGCTCCAGGTACACCAGCCGTACCAATTGATGCTAATGTCCCAATTAACACAATTTGTAGCATCTCAGGAAATCCTAAAGACAATCCTGTCATATTAGCTGCAAACACCGCAGATACCGCTATCCTTATTGATGCTCCATCCATATTGATCGTTGCACCAAACGGCAGACTAAAACTATATAAAGATCTAGATATCCCTAAGTTCTTTGCAGCATTTAAAGTTAATGGAAGAGTTCCTGTACTACTTTGTGTGACAAATGCTGTTATCATCGGTGTTCTAGCCTGTGAAAAGAAGTGTCTAAGCGGTACCTTTGAAAGTAGTAACACGATTATATATAGTCCTAGTTGAACAAGGAGAGCAATATATAGCACTCCAACCATACCACCTAAT
>DASQMK010000775.1:0-14787 GCA_035645575.1 Metabacillus sp. | reverse complement strand
CAGGATCTGGCTTTTCATATTGATTTTTACGAAAATGTGAGGAAAAATGGGGCACCACAAAAAAAGAAGTTTGGGTTTCTTCGCTTTCTTCTCTTTATAGGGATTGCCGTACTGACAGGCTATATTGTTGGACCACAATTTCATGTCGTTGAGGTTTATGATGAGGTAATTCCTGACGCATTACCTAGGGAAGAAGCAGAGGAAACCTTTCAACTTGAATTCACTGATATGGAAATGCAAAAGGATCGATATGAAACAAAAGTGATCGGAACGATAAAAAATAATTCTGAACAGGAATATCGATACATTAGTGTAGATGTACAATTTTATGATAAAGATGGTACGATCGTAGATAGCGAGATTCGCTCGATTTTTGATCTAAAGCCAGGAAAGTCCTGGAATTTAGATGTGTATACAATTAGTGATTATGCTGAAACCTTTGAGATCGTTAGTGTGTATGTAGAGAAAGTTAATGAATAGTAGTACATGTTTCGGATAGAATTTCCGTTATTAAAGCAAAAAACCCCGGTAGTAGAGCTATGAGATAAATATATCCCGCAGCTCTTTTATTTTACCTATTTTCTAGGGAATATCAGTAAACCTCAACCCCATTCACATAACTTCCCATCGAAATTTAAAATAATTTGTATTCCCTTATATATTTCGACAACGTTTTTAGTTTTCAGCCTGTAAACTTATACTTACTGAAAAGGAATTGAGGAGATTAGAAAAAAGAAATGTAGGAACACTACAAATTCAAAAGGTTAGTAGTGGAAATCTACTAGTTTAAAGATCATCAAAAACTCAAAGATAACTGGGAGGGATATGAGTGAGTGTGAACATCGTAGTAGAGCCTGTTGAGCGTTATTCTTCATTAGACGATCATATTTTAATAGAGATGTCTCATGAAGGAGATAGTGAGTCGTTATCTTTTTTAATTAGTAAATATCAACATTTGGTGCGTTCGAAGGTGAAGTCATATTTTTTAATTGGTGCTGATAAGGAAGATCTATTTCAAGAAGGTATGATCGGATTATATAAAGCAATTCGTGATTTTAGACAAGAAAAAATGGCTTCTTTTTACGCCTTTGCGGAATTATGTATTACGAGGCAGATAATCACGGCTATTAAAACTGCTTCCCGTCAAAAGCACAGCCCGCTAAATTCTTCTATTTCTTTGGACAAGCCACTTATGAATGAGGAATCTACATATACCCTTATGGATGTCCTCTCTGGAGAAAATGTCACAAATCCTGAAGTATTTCTTATGAACAAGGAAAAGGTAAATGAAATACAAACAAAGATAAAAGAGTTACTTAGTGATTTGGAAAGAAGTGTCTTAACGCTATATATGGAAGGTCATTCTTATGCAGAAATTTCCGAAGAGCTAAATACCCATGTAAAATCAATCGATAACGCTCTACAACGAATTAAAAGAAAACTTGATAGACATATAGATTTTAGGAAAGTTGTATAAAAGGGATAATATTAATCTAATAATCTTTTAAAAGCTTCAATGCCTTTTCATAAAAAAGGCATTGAAGCTTTTTGTGTTTAATATACATTATTTTTATATAAAAATATCAATTTGAGAATTATTTACATTGACGACAGAGCTTTTTTTCTCTAAAATTGTTTCTTATATTAATATAATATATTGTCCTTGTATAAGTTTAGGAATATGGCCTAAACGTTTCTACCAAGCTACCTTAAATAGCATGACTACAGGGGTTACATATGTTCACTAGCAGTTATGGCTGGTGTGTGTAATCTTTGTATTTGAAGCTTTAGGGGAGATAACCCTAAGGCTTTTTTTTGCTTAGGAAATTATAAAATGCTTGAACTGTGGATAACTACTTCGACATCCAGCTCCAGCGCTAGCCCCTCGAGGTCATAAGCTAATATAGAATTGAAGGCAAAGGACGCCTTCTATTCTAAATCATCTTATTTGCCCTAGGCTGACCAAGGCGCTTGCGCTTTTGTTCCTTACCAGAAATATATTGCATGAAATGTAGATAAGCGCTCGATCAAGGCGCCTGCGCTTTAGTTATTAGGAGGTTACGATGAAACAATTTTTTCAGTTTTCGGAAAGAGGAACAACATATCGACAAGAGACTTTAGCAGGTATGACAACTTTTCTATCGATGGCTTATATTTTAGTTGTGAACCCTTTAGTGTTATCAGAAGCTGGAATGGACAAAGGGGCTGTGTTCACGGCAACAGCTGTCTCTGCCATTATCGGGACCTTATTGATTGGTCTTTTAGCAAATTATCCGATTGGGATTGCACCAAGCATGGGGCTCAATTCGTTTTTCACATACTCAGTTGTTATTGGGATGGGGATCCCTTGGCAAACAGCTCTAACAGGAGTGTTTATTTCAGGAGTATTATTCGTCATTCTTAGTATTTTTAAGATCCGCGAAAAAATCATTGAGGTTATTCCGCAGGATTTAAAATTTGCGATTGGCAGTGGAATTGGCTTCTTTATTGCGTTTATTGGCTTGAAAAATTCCGGCATTATTCAAGCTAATCCAGCCACATTTGTGTCACTAGGAGACATCCAATCTGGACCTACATTATTAGCGATCTTTGGTTTTATTGTGACAGTTATTTTACTAGTGAAAAACATACGTGGCGGAATTTTTTATGGAATGGTTCTTACTTCGATTATAGGGATGATATTTGGAGTCATTGAAAAGCCGACTGCAATTGTTGGAGCTATTCCAAGCCTAGAACCAACCTTTGGTGTAGCGTTATTACAATTAGACCAAATCTTTTCAATCGAATTAATAGCTGTTGTGTTTACATTTCTATTTGTTGCATTTTTTGATACAGCAGGTACATTAATTGCAATTGCCAATCAAGCAGGTTTAGTGAGAGAAAATAAAATTCCAAATGCAGGCCGTGCACTTCTAGCAGATGCTTCAGCTTCTGTCGCAGGCTCTGTGTTAGGAACATCAACAACTGCTTCTTTTATTGAATCATCAGCAGGTATTGCTGCTGGAGGTAGAACTGGTTTTACTTCTGTCATTATTTCTGGATTTTTTGCAATAGCTTTATTTTTCTCCCCACTACTTTCGATTGTTACTTCAGAAGTGACAGCACCAGCATTAATTATTGTGGGAGCTTTAATGGCAAGTGAGGTTCGCCACATAAGATGGGAAAGGCTTGAAATTGCTATACCTGCATTTGTGACGATCATCATGATGCCATTAACGTATAGTGTGGCAACAGGAATAGGTCTTGGATTTATTATGTACCCTATTACTATGCTTGCATTAAAGAAGCACAAAGAAATAAATCCAATTGTTTATGTATTAGCTCTTATTTTTATTGCATATTTTGCATTTGTTTTATAATTATGATTAAAAGGCCTTCTTCTTTTTGGGAGAAGGTTTTTTATATTTTTATAAAAAGAAGATAAACAAAAAATATATTAAACCGAACATAACCGAACGATTTAAAAATAACAAGTTCATTGTACTGCTAAGTAAAAACCAAAAAAGCTGGCAAACGAATAATTTATCGTTGTCATCTTTTTTATTTGTGATATAATCAAACTATACTGAACAATATCGAACATTTAAGTACGATAATAAACAGAGGAGGGGCTGAAATGGAATCACTTTTTTCTCTAAAAGGAAAAGTTGCTTTATTAACAGGAGCAAGCCGTGGTTTAGGTCAAGGTATGGCGGTTGGACTAGCTGAAGCTGGTGCTATCGTTATAGGTGCTGGTATGAGCGATATGACAGAAACACGGAACAAAATAGAATCTATTGGTGGAGTGTTTCATGACTTGAAAATTGACTTGTCAGAGGATCAAGCTGCCCAAAAGCTAGTAACTGAGGCATTAGCGATAACGGATAGGATTGATATTTTAGTTAATAATGCCGGTATTATACGAAGAGCGGAAGCAGAGAACTTTTCAGATGATGATTGGTTTGAAGTTATTAAGGTCAACCAGCATTCCGTGTTTCAGCTTTGCAGAGAAGCAGGAAAGCATATGCTTGAACATGGCTCAGGTAAAATCATCAATGTGGCATCTATGCTTTCTTTTCAAGGGGGCTTAAGAGTACCTGCCTATACGGCTAGCAAACATGCTGTTGCAGGATTAACAAAATCCCTAGCAAATGAATGGGGAAGCAGAGGTGTGAATGTAAACGCTATCGCTCCAGGCTATATGGAAACAGATAATACTTCTCAACTAAGAGCGAATAAAGAGCGGAACGAGTATATTACTTCTAGAATTCCTCAAGGTCGTTGGGGGACTCCTGAAGATCTTAAGGGTGCGGTCATTTTTCTAGCATCTGATGCTTCCAGCTATGTTAATGGTCATATTTTATGTGTTGATGGTGGATGGATGAGCTCTTAAGTTTTAGCTTTTTTATCGATTAGGAATTATAAATTGCATAAATTGTGGATAAGAGTCTCGACATCCAGCTCCAGCGCCTAGCCCCCCGAGGTCATAAGCAAATTTAGAATTGAAGGCAAAGAACGCCTTCTATTCTAAATCGTCTTATTTGCCCTAGACTGACCAAGGCGCTTGCGCTTTTGTTCCTAGATTATGAAATTTGAAAGGGGAAAAAGAAAATGGAAATTAGACATGCGACAAATCCAACAGATTTTAAAAGTTATACTACAGAAAGATTAAGAAGTGATTTTTTAATTGATTCACTGTTTGTTCAAGGTGAAATCAACATGACGTATTCACATTATGATCGTGTTGTAACTGGTGGTGCTATTCCAACAAATCAAGCTCTTAAACTAGAAGATCAAGAAACTTTAAAAACAGAGTACTTTTTAGAAAGACGAGAAGTTGGAATTATCAACATTGGAGCTGAAGGAACCGTTTTAGTTGATGGGCAAGCATATACATTGAATAAAAGAGATTGTTTATATGTTGGATTAGGTAAGAAAGAGGTATTATTCGAAAGCAAGAGCTCATCAGATCCAGCTAAGTTTTACATTGTATCAACTCCTGCACATAAACAATATCCAACGAAAAAAGCACCAATTGAAGATGCGGAGCCAACTCATTTAGGATCTGATAGTGAATCAAACAAACGTACAATCTATAAATACATTCATGCAGATGGCATTCAAAGCTGTCAGTTAATGATGGGGATGACATTATTAGAGCCTAACAATATGTGGAACACAATGCCAGCGCATCTTCATGATCGTCGTATGGAAGTCTATCTCTATTTTGATATGGACGAGAATTCAAGAGTATTCCACTTTATGGGGGAACCGAAAGAAACAAGACATTTACTCGTAAAGAATGAACAAGCTGTTTTATCTCCACCATGGTCAATTCACTCAGGTGTAGGCACTAGCAACTATACATTTATTTGGGCTATGGCTGGTGAAAATTATACGTTTACAGATATGGATGCTGTAAAAATGGAAGAATTGAAATAATTGAGTATATAAGATGGTGCGTTATCCTAATTGGATAGTGCACTATTTTTATAATGGATGATTGGATGGAGTGAGTACCATAACATCACCCAAAGGTACCATTATTTCGTGACTTTTGATCTCGATCTCTATTAACTTATAAAAAATACACTGTTTTTTAAACTTTTTCGTCTGGTAATTATCTATTTATGACCGTTCATATTTTATATGATAAAAGGTAAAGACATTTTCATTCAGGGTTAAAAGGGGATGTAAGGGTATTCATCCTTACCTGTTGATATTACAATAAATGTAATGGGATAATTTATTCATTTATCCCACTCTTAACGGGCAGTAAGACCCCCACCTCAAGCTTCTGAGTTTACAAAGAGGGTAGGAGGGGGATAACTGCCCGTAAAGGTCCGATTGGTTCAACTAACCATCAGTGGGGGATGAAGAAAACCCCCACTGATGGAAGTTTCACTTTATGAAGGAGGAATTTACATGTATACTGGTAAAGGAGAAACACATTGGATTATACCTGATGGGTATATTCCACCACAAAGTACTGGGGAATTAGTTAGTCATGAATCCATCTGTATCCTAAATTGTCATCATCAGGATGCACAGCTGTTTATTACGATTTATTTTGAGGACTGTGATCCAATCGAAAAGATTCCAATCATTGTTCAAGGAAAAAGAAGTAACCACCTTCGAACCTCATCTTTAGAATTGGACGGTAAAAAAATACCAGTAGGTGTTCCATATTCTATTGAAGTAGAAAGCGATATTCCTATTATTGTTCAATATAGTCGCCTTGACTCTACACAGCCTGGTCTTGCCCTAATGTCAACAATGGGCTATCCGCTTAGAGCATAGGGGAGGTAACTTGCTAAAGCAGGTGCCCATTAACCATCAAATGAAAGCGGTTACCCTTAAATCACAAACATTGGAGTTCTAAGATGATGAAAAACCTGAAAACTTTTATTTCAAACCGATACAACAACTTAAAAATAAAGTATAAGTTAATCATCATTATTTCAACGATCATGGTTGTCTGTTTATCTTTTATTATCTTAGGATTTCAGTATGCATTTAATAGCTATGACGAACAAATATATCGTAAATCCTCCCAAGTATTAATCATGTCTTCAAATCGAATTGAAGATGAACTAAAAAACATTGAAGAAGTTTCTTACAAAGTGTTGGCTGATGACGCGATTCAAAGGGCATTAATTGAAGCAAAGAAAGAACTCACAAATTATGATCAATACCAAATTGAAAAGGAAATTAGGGATACGCTGACAAGCTATATAGGATCTGAGGAATATATTCAATCCATTCATTTATTCGATACAAACGGCAAAGAATATCAAGCAGGTAAAATCACAGCCTCTATCCTTTATGAAAATATTAACCATCTTGAGCAAAGAGCAAGAGAAGGTGACGGAAGAAATGTCTGGGTTTCACTAAAGGATTCCCAAAATACCATTTTTTCAGCAAGACAGTTAAGGTCCTATCAAAATCTGAGTCTAGACAATTTAGGTACATTGATCATTGAGGTATCACTAAATGATATTGTAAAGGAGCTTCCTAGGGAGTGGGGAGGACATGAGGGACGTATTGTCATTTCAGATGGAGAAGACATCTTTTTCGCGGAAGAAACATCTACACAGCTTGATAAATTGAATTTAACTGTAAATGATAGGCAAGGCTACCAAATTCAAAAACTATTTGGAAGAAACTATTTTGTCACATACTCAAATTCTTCGTATGCCAATTGGACTTATTGGAATGTATTACCTTTTGAAACGATGTTTGCCAAGGTTACTACAATTAAGTTTATGGTCATTTTTTTATTTTTTGTTATCTTATTATCTTCTATTTTCTTTTTTGTTCGTTTTTCGAAAAGGATTACGAACCCAATTGAAAACCTGGTTTCTGCAATGAAAGTCGTTCAAAACGGTGATTTTAAAGCTGTAGATACATTTAAATTATCTGATGAAAAAGATGAGATAGGTATACTTCACAGGAATTTCTTTATCATGATCGAACGAATTAATGATTTAATCAATGAAAACTATGAGAAACAGCTTCTTATAAAGGACACGGAATTTAAAGCATTGCAATCACAAATCAATCCGCATTTTCTCTATAATACACTTGAATCAATTAATTGGTTAGCGAAAATTAATAAACAGGATCAAATCTCAAAAATGGTTGAATCACTAGGATTTTTGTTAAGAAATGCAATTAGTTTAAAGGAAGATGTTATTACTGTTCAAGAAGAAATCGAGATGGTCCAGCATTATATCACTATACAAAAGTTTAGGTTTGAGGAGCGATTAGATTTTTCACTGGATATCCAAGAAAATGTGAAAGGATGTCTTGTACCGAAACTAATGATCCAACCACTTGTCGAAAATGCGATTAATTATGCCTTAGAAATGATGATGGAGCCATGTAAAATAAAAGTCTCAGCTTTTAAAGAAGGGAATGAACTGCATCTTGTTGTTGAGGATAATGGAATTGGGATGGACAAAGCTCAGCTTGAACAAGTTAGAAGGGGAGAATTCAAGACAAGAGGAAATGGGATTGGGCTTAGCAACATTGATTCCAGAATAAAATTTGTCTTCGGTACGAAATATGGATTACAAATTGATAGCGAGTTAAACATTGGAACGAAGGTGCTCATTATCATTCCATATCAAACGAGGTGGGGTTATGTATAGAGTATTACTTGTCGATGATGAGAGAATTATTTTAGAAGGTATTTCAAGTATTATCAATTGGGGAGAAATCGGTACAGAATTGATTGGAACAGCACGAAATGGAATGGAAGCTTATGATTTTATTGTGAAGGAACACCCAGATATTGTGATTTGTGATATTAAAATGCCAGGTATGACTGGTTTAGAGTTAGTGGAAAGAGTGTCTAAAGAATTTCCTTCTATTAAATTTATCATTTTATCCGGCTTCAACGAATTTGAGTATGCTAAGCAAGCAATGGAACATGGGGTTAAGCATTATCTTTTAAAGCCATGTAACGAGAATAGTATTGTTGAAGCACTAACAAGTATCATGAATGATTTATCAAAAGACGCAAAGAAAGAGCAGTTTCTCTTTGCTATGAAGAGTCGACTAGATCAGATTCAACCATATGTAAAAAAACAGCTGCTTAAGGAATTTATTACAAGTAAGCTTGATAGAAATCAAAGTATTCATTTTTATGAAAAGCTTTTAAGAGTGAATTTTCACGATGAACTCATAAGACTTATTATTTTCCGTATTGAGGGCGAATATCATTATGAGCATATGTTTGTGATCGAGAATCTTGGAGAAGATCTTTTTTCTGAATCCGTCTTATCAACTAATATAGGAGAATATGTATTATTTCTTGTTGATGAGCAGGATTTCATAACTCTTCAAGAAAAAATCGACCAATTAAGAAACCATTTCTTTAAAATTTATGAAATGGATATGACAGTTGCAATTAGTGAAATGGATTGTATAACCAATGTTAGAAAACTATATTTAGAGGCACTTGAATGTTTAAATCATCGTTTCTATTTAGGTGAAGGAAGCATTATTACAACAAATGATATTCAGAAGGATACGAAATTAACTGATTATGAGTATGATGGACAAAGTTTGTGTTTATTCATCAAATCTGGGAATCTCGAAAAGGTTGAAATGGAAATCCTTAATTTTTTCGAGGAATTAGCCAGCAAGAGGCTTTCAATTGGATTAGCACGATCGTATGTTATGCAGTTATTCTTGGTGATGATTCAACATACTGAACCTAAAAGAATTCAATCATATACAGGGAAAATGTCCTCATTGCTGGAAATGGATACGATTCAACAAATGAAAGAATCATTTCTTGTTACAGCAAATGAGATTACACAGATTTATTATGAGAAACATAAATCCAATCATTCTGAGGTTATTCAGAAAATGATCGATCTTGTTGAGGAAAACCTTGCAAATACAGAACTATCATTAAAATGGGTTGCAAATAAGGTGTATATGAACGCTGACTATTTAGGGAAGCTTTTTAAACAGGAAACAGGTGAAAAGTTTTCCAGCTATGTGACACAGCAACGCATTCATAAAGCGATGGAACAAATAGAATTAATGGATGATATCAAAGTGTTTGCAATAGCTGAAAGTATTGGATTTGGTGATAATCCACAATATTTTAGTCAGGTATTTAAGAAATTTACAGGGTATTCTCCTTCGGAATATAAGAAAGTAAATTGATCTTTTAAAGCTCACACTCTATTGAACTAGAATGTGAGCTTTTTTGATCTTTTAAATATGGGAGGAAATACCTGTAATTTAGTTTAAAATCTCACTGTAAAAATGAAATTATCCCACTCTTAACGGGCAGTAAGCCCCCCACCTAAAGCTTCTGAATTTACAAAGAGGTTAGGTGGGGGATAACTGCCAGTAAAGGTCCGATTGGTTCAACTAACCATCAGTGGGGGATGAAGAAAACCCCCATTGATGGAAGTTTCACTTTATCAGAATTCACTGTTTTTTAAACAGAGTTATCTGATTTTTGCATTCCAAAAGACCTATAAACCTTATAAAATTGGAGTTGTAAGCGTTAACAGAAAAAAGAGGGGGAAGAGAAAATGAAGAAATGGTTGTTTTGGTTGTTAACAGTTGTCATGGTATTTTCTTTAGCTGCTTGTAGCGGTGGAAGCAGTAGTTCTTCTGGAGAATCTACTTCTGATTCAGGTGGCGGAAGTAAAGAGGAAGAAATTAAACTCCGAATTGCATGGTGGGGATCTGAGCCTCGACATGACTATACGTTAAAAATTATTGAAATGTATGAAAAAGAAAATCCAGGTGTGAAAATTCAAGCGGAATATGCAAGCTGGGATGACTATTGGAAGAAGTTGGCACCTCAAGCTTCTGCACAACAGCTTCCAGACATTATCCAAATGGATCTTTCCTATTTTTCACAGTATGCAGAAAATGGACAATTGGCTGATTTAACACCTTTTGTAGGTAATCAAATTGATACAACCAATTTCACTGATAATTATATTAACGGTGGAAAAATTGGCGACAAATTATATGGCTTTAACTTAGGGGTAAACGTTGTTGGTCTTCATTATGATGAAGCACTATTGAAGAAGATTGGTGTTGATTCATTAGCTGAAGATTGGACATGGGATGATTACAAGGAAATTGCTGCAAAAGCAAAAGACGCTGGTCTCTTTATGGACACAGGTATGAAAGCAGATGTTTTCTTTAACTACTACTTAAGAACACAAGGGAAATCCTTATATAGCAAGGATGGAACAGCATTAGGATATGAAGATGATCAAATGTTTATTGACTTCTTTACGATGACTTCTGATTTAGTAAAAGATGGAGCTGTCCCAACACCTGATTATCTTGCTCAGTTGAAAGGGCTTGAAGATGATCCAGTTGTTAAAGAGCAAGCTGTAGGAATTTGGCAATGGTCTAACCAATTTGTTGGAATTCAGCAAGTGGCAAACCGTCCGCTAAAAATCCACAACATGCCAGGGCCTAACACAAGTGATGGACTATATTTAAAACCTAGTATGTTCTGGTCTGTTGCCGAGAATTCAAAACATAAAGAGGAAGCAGCGAAGTTTATCGACTTCTTCGTAAATAATGTTGAAGCAAACAAATTAAATTTAGGAGACCGTGGAATCCCTGGTTCTTCTGTCATTAAGGATGAACTAAAGCCTGTCCTAACACC
The DNA here is from genome assembly GCA_035645575.1 of Metabacillus sp. GTDB lineage: Bacteria > Bacillota > Bacilli > Bacillales > Bacillaceae > Metabacillus. The sequence goes on along the minus strand of DASQMK010000775.1, from coordinate 3,644 downwards.
AGAACAAGTTCAAGTATTTGATAGTGTCGAATGGGCTGAAGAAAACAGCTCTGAATTTGATGGTCCAGATCCAATAGGTGCTGGTCAAATCATTGAGCTTCTAGATAGCTTATCTGAACAAATGAATTATGGTCAAACGAAGGTTGAAGATGCTGCAAAACAATTTAGACAACAAGCAGAAAGCATATTATCTCAAAATAAATAGTGATTAAAATACTAGTAGCTGGTCAATAAACGATCAGCTACTAGACTTTAAAATTTCATCACTGTTTGGGAGAAAGGAAATGATCGTATGAGTGCTCGCGCCCTTAAACAAAATATGAAAGGCTACGCATTTATTAGTCCCTTTATCATTGGGTTTTTAGCGTTTACGTTTATCCCAATTGTTGCCTCATTATACTTTTCATTCACACAATATAACCTATTCGCTTCTCCAACATGGATTGGTCTTGAAAACTATAAAAAAATGTTTACTGAAGATCCAAGGTACTGGCAATCTCTTAAAGTTACCCTTATTTATGTTTTTGCCGGAGTTCCATTACGTTTAGGATTTGCTTTATTCATCGCTATGGTACTTAACACAGCATCAAGAGCTGTAGGGCTATACCGTACATTATTTTATCTGCCTTCTTTAATAGGAGGAAGTGTTGCTGTTGCCATCATGTGGCGTAATATTTTCGGTGATGAAGGAATTATCAACCTGCTGCTAGCATTCTTTAGTATCCCAGATGTTCGATGGTTTGGTGATCCAACAGCAGCACTTTGGATGCTTATCTGCTTATCTGTATGGCAATTTGGTTCTTCGATGTTAATTTTCTTAGCTGGATTAAAAGGTATTCCAATGACTTATTATGAAGCGGCAAGTGTTGACGGAGCGAACTTTTGGCAAAAATTCACGAAAATTACACTTCCGATGTTAAGCCCGGTTATTTTATTTAATACAATTATGCAAACCATTGCAGCATTTATGACTTTTGTTCCTGCCTTCATTATCTCAAAAGGAACTGGTGGACCATTAGATGGAACACTTCTTTACTCACTTTATCTGTTCATTCAAGGGTTTGAGTTCTTTAATATGGGATATGCATCAGCGATGGCATGGATCATGCTTATTATTGTAGGGATTCTAACAGCGATTATCTTTGCTACATCGAAGTTTTGGGTTCACTATGAATCGGAAGGAGGCAAATAAGGATGCAAACGAATACAGAAATCAATACGGCTTCAAAACGCTTTGAAATACCGAAAGCAAAAAAGCCGAAGTGGTGGATTTATCACATTCTTGTTGGCGGGTTTGCTCTTCTTATGCTGTATCCTGTTATATGGTTGTTAATGAGTTCCTTTAAGCCAAGTGATACGATCTTTGTAACAGCGCAATCACTTATTCCGGATCCATTTATTCTGTCGAATTTCGCTCAAGGATGGGAAGGAATCGGTGGAAACTCATTTGGTGTGTTTATTAAGAACACGGTAGTCCTTGTTATCATTACTATGATAGGTCAAGTGATTTCTTCAGCTGTGATAGCATTCGGATTTGCGAGATTAAGCTTCTTCGGAAAAAGCTTTTGGTTTGCTCTTATGATGGTTACACTCATGTTACCTTATGAGGTTGTTATGATACCTCAGTATATAATCTTCTCAAAATTAGGTTGGCTTGACTCTATAAAACCAATTGCAGTTCCAGCTTACTTTGGTCACCCGTTCTTCATATTCCTTTTGGTTCAATTTATTCGAACAATTCCAAGAGAATTAGATGAAGCAGCAACAATTGACGGATGTGGAACATTCAAGATTTTTTATAAAATTATTTTGCCATTAATTAGACCTGCTTTAGCAACAGTATCGATCTTCTCTTTTTATTGGACTTGGGATAACTTGTTAGGACCTGTTCTATATTTAAATAGTCCTGATAAATATACTGTTTCAATGGCGTTAAATATGTTCTTAAGTAATGAAACAGTTTCAAACTGGGGAGCTATGTTTGCGATGTCGATTGTTACACTAATCCCTGTATTTGTTATCTTCTTCTTATTCCAACGACATGTTGTTGAAGGAATTAGTACAAGCGGATTAAAGGGTTAAGCTTTAATAGCCTAACCCCTCATCTGATCGTTTAAAGAAATTATTAAAAAAGGAATGGGGCAGAGCTATGGAAACACATGGATTTATGAGTGGTGTAAACAACTTACTGGAATGGATTTCACGATTAGCACTATTAAATATATTGTGGATCGGTTTTTCCTTACTAGGTTTCATTGTCCTTGGTTTTTATCCCGCAACAGTTGCCATGTTTGCTGTTGTGAGAAGATGGGCAATGGGAGATTTTGAGGCACCGGTGTTTTCCGTGTTTTGGAGCTCATATAAAAGCGAGTTTGTGAAAAGTAATATGTTCGGAGCTGTTATATCGCTGATTGGAATAATCTTATTCATTGATTTCCTATTTATAAAACAAGCTTCTTCAATGGTTCAAAACTTGTTGAACGTTCCTTTTTTAATTATTTCCCTTATTTTTATTTGTTCGTTACTTTATGTGTTTCCAATGTATGTTCATTACAACATGAAAATATTGGATGTACTAAAAAATGCATTTTTTGTGATGGTTATGAATCCATTTAAAACACTTATTATGCTGATTAGTAGTGTAGGGTTAGTTATTTTGCTTTCGTTTGCTCCACCACTTATGATCGTTTGCAGTGGAAATGTATTAGCATTGGTCATGTCTAAGCCAGCAATGAATGCGTTTAACAAAGTAAATAAAAAACATGAATCTGTGACCGTTCATCAATAAAGAAAAGGATTTTAAGTAGATAGATCAAGCGTAAATGCTTACAATTGAAATGATGAAGAAACCACTGTTTTTTCATCATTTCAGTCTGTATTTTTCATTAAAAATTCTATGAAATCCTACTAAACTATAACTATATATGTAAGCATTTACGAAGGATGATTTACTATGAAAAAGCTTTTTCTATTAAGTATTGCCCTATTTGTATTATTGTCTTTAACCTCATGTCAGTCAAATCAACTTCAAGATGAAAGTGTCAATGTTAAAGAAACAATTACAATCAAGGTTGCATGGTGGGGCGGGCATCCAAGACACGAGTATACGACTAAAATAATCGAACTTTTTGAAAAGAAATATCCAACTATTAATGTGGAGCCTGTTTTCGCAAATTGGGATGATTATTGGAAAAACCTAGCTCCTATGGCTGCAGGAAATCAGCTTCCTGATGTTATCCAAATGGATATGGCTTTTTTATCGCAATATGGTGAAAAAGGTTTACTTGAGGATTTATCGTCGTTTATCGAAAACGATACCATTAATACTTCATCTATCCAGGACAGTGTTGTAAGCAGTGGGAAGATCGGTAAGGAATTATACGGCTTTACAATTGGGATTAATGTTCTTTCTGTTATTTCAAATGAAATGCTGTTAGATAAAGCTGGTGTAAAAATCCATGATGAGGATTGGACATGGGAAGAGATGGAGCAAATGGCATTGGATATTAAGAAAAATGCCAATGTGTATGGATCAAATGGTATGCATCCACCAGATATTTTCTTTCCCTACTACTTAAGAACAAAGGGTGAACAATTTTACAACAAAGAAGGAGATGGCCTTGCTTATAAAGATGATCAATTAT
>DASQMK010000774.1:0-6238 GCA_035645575.1 Metabacillus sp. | reverse complement strand
TGCCTTTATTGCATAAAATAACTGACACATTGAAGGAAGAGTCGTTATTAATCTAGTTGCATGGTGACGTAGTTTTGATAAATCATAAAGATACGCACAAAAGGGTTTTTTATGTTCCATTTTTATAGATTGTACAATTTTTTCTATCATTATGTTTACACTCCAATCTTCATTATAAATACCAGATTTGGCGTCTTCTTGTTACGATTATTAGTGTTATAGCAATACAGCCGATCCCCATTAGAGCACCAGCCCATAATGTGCCAGCCCATGTTGCAATAGCTCCTATTAGTAAGGCTCCCAAAGGAATAAAACCTCTATCCATTAAGGCAATACTCAAGATTCTGCCGCGTAGATGGTTAGGTACATGCATTTGTAAAGTAATCCTACTCATTGTTCGATAAGTCTGACTCGTTAATCCCACTAAAAACATTGCTACTCCTGCTATAAGAACGTTTGTTGTTCCTATAAATAATAGTAGTGAAAGACCAAATCCCATAATTGAATAGATTAACCACTTTCCTGCATCTTTTATTTCCTTTCCTAAAGAAAGCCAAGCTGTCCCAATTAATGCACCTACAGAAGAAATAGATAGTAATATCCCAAACCCTTCTGGCCCGAGGTTTAAAAGATCTCTAGCAAATAGTGGCATCATTGTTGTATAAGGAAATCCAAAGACCATCGGTACAACGGATAAAATGAGTAAGGATTGTACAGATTGTTGTCTTCTTACATAATCTGCTGCCTCTCGAAGGGTTGGTTTCTCGCTATCCTTTTTGCTTGAATTTGAAACTGAATCTGATTGAATCATAATCAACGAGACAAGAACACCTAACGTCCCCCACGCATTTATATAGAATAAATTCTCGATATCTGTGACAGTAAGAAGCATACCCGCTAATGCAGGTCCTACAATTCGAGCTAGATGAATAATCGTCGTATTAATAGCAATTGCACTTGTCATAAGGCTTTCTGGTACAAGATCTGGCACATAAGCGTTTCGAATGGGAGGGTCCATCGCTGCAAGAATTGACCGTAATATAACGATAAAGACAAAGAGCCAAAATGTCTGTTTCATCTCGACTAGATAGGCAAGACTAAACGTCAAAAACATCATCCCTATTTGGATTAAAATGAGCAGTCTTCTTCGGTCATAACGATCAGCCAGTATTCCTGCCGGTACACTTAACAAAAATGTTGGAATCAAACGGCAAGCATTGATTAAACCTAAAAAAATTGGAGAGTTCGTAAATTGTAATACGGCCCAATTCAATGCAACCAGATCCATCCAATCTCCAACTCTTGTCACCAGACTTCCAGAGATAAAAATTCTAAACATTTTGGAATGAAGAGCAAAGCGTGGTGGCTGTTGAAACTGGACATTTACTTGTTCCATTAACACCTCATCCCCTTTTCCCCACAAAATCATGAAGGGGATTTGGAACGATTGCATAAGAATAATCCTTTCCTTCAGGTTCAAGACGCATCTTTGTCAGTGCCTTATGATCTACTTTAGACCTATATAATGCCGCTTTATCAATACGAACGCTTTCTGAATATGCAGGATTTTTTTCCAATTCATTAAACACACTGTCGCAAATCCGATGCACTTCCTTCCACAACTTTTTTTCCTCCAAGCCAAATTGCTTACACATTTGAAGAATCAATTCACCGCTTTGATTCTGAAAAACCGTATAAAACACTTTGTTATGCATTTCAGTAAGTTTATCTGTTAGTGTCACTGAACCAGGGTAAAATTGTACGTCAATTTGATGTTGGTTAAGCCGCTCTTTATAGATTCTAGCACCTCCCCAGTCTCTGAATAAAACTCGAATTGGTCGCCCATCCTTAAACACAATGACACTATTTTGTAAATGTCCTTCTAACCCGATTCCGTACTTAACCATGAGTGATAGATAGCCAGGAAGTACTATTGACATATAATCTGAAAGAAAATGAAAGGCTGCTTTACAAAGAGTTGTTTCGTTTCTCTTTTCCGCATACCGCTCAATCAATTCTTTTAAAATAGATTTCTCTGAAACTGCTGATTCGGAAAACAATGAACTCCCAACGATCGCTATTTCGTCTAAGTCTACAAACGATTCTATATTTTCCCGAAAGACTGCAGATAAATTTCTGTTTTTCAAATTATTATTATCTTTACTTTTAAAATTAAATCCTGCGCATTCACAAATAGGGACAAATGTCCTAAGTAAGTCATGTTCAACCTGCATAACAGAACGAATGAGTTTAGTAAAAATAGCTGCATTATTCGTTGTATTAGGAGATATCGATCGAACAGTTGACGTCATTTGACTGTTAATAGCTACTTTAATTGCATGTTTTTGGGTATCCCTATTTATCGGTACCACTGTTCTAAAAGAAGATGTTGCACCACTTGGTATTGCTAAATTTGGAATTGGAACAACGATTTGTTCCTTCAATTCATGTTGATAGATTGAAGGAACTGCGTTTTCTAATTGCCAGGAATGAACCGGGACAACCACATACTCATTTAGATTAAGTCCGAGTTCTTCAAACTGTTGCTTAGCAAGCTTAGCTACCTCGGGATACTCTTTAAAGAGAAAGGCATTCGGATCTTTTTCATTTTCCTTTACCATCCCCCATTCCGCATAATCCGCCTGTATTCCAACAAACTGAATATCTGCTATGCCTTCAAATTCTGGAGAATAACGATATACATCCTTAGGTTTCATGCCTATTTTGGTTTTTGTGCCAGGGTGAAGATTATGTCCTTCTATAGATAACTGTTCAAAAAATAAGCTTGAATTAAATGTAGGATCTTGTTTCTTTTTTAATAGGACCCAATCAATCATATTGGATATTCCCAGATCCTCAGCCTTTTTCTTAATTCCCTCCTTTTTCAGACCCCAGTAAGCATAGGAAAGAGCCAAATTTGCACTTCCGTTTATTAACTCATTCATTAACTTTACCCAGTCCTGTTTGTCATTTTCACTAAAAGCTTTTTCCTTGGATCGCATCAATTCGAGCAATTCAGCAGCATGTTCAATCGTTTTTATTTCAGTTTCAGAAATATGTAAAATGTCCCCTTCTATTTCTACTCGATTAAACGCATAGGTTTTGCTAACCGGAAAAACAATACAATCTCTGCTTGAAATAGGGTATAACTTATAAACCTTTCCGCTTTTTAATTGATAGGTATTAAAGGCACTAATCACTTTTTGCCAGTATTCATTAATTACCGGAACATTAAGTGCATAGATAGAACCAATCACATACAAATCATGTGAATCAGAATTGATTCCCATTATATCCTCACGTAACATAGAGCACGCTAAACGACGTAATATACCTTTTCTCCCTTTTTTTAGAGATATCATAAATTCATTAACCATATCAGGATCATTTTCTCTTAGAAAATTCAAAATATTTAATTCATCTTTTAACAACTGTTCCTGCACAAACTGTTTATTCCCTTTCTTAAATAACTCATTTTTAAGAAGTTGCATTGTACTCATATCGAAGTCTCTCCTTTCCATTCCATCATAGGATTAGGAACTTTTGAAAATGGGTAAACGGTAATATCACCTCGTAGTCTCATTGTCGTGAGAGCTTTTAAATCAATCATAGGTTGAAATAAAGCTATCTCATCCGCAGCAGCCTGTTCGGCAATATTTTTATCTGCTTTTAACTTAGTAAAAACATCTTTACAAACATCAATAACCTGCTTCCAGAGCATCTTCTCATCAATTTCTAACGCTCGAACGATACATGTAATCAATTCAGCAAAATGATTTTGCAAGACAGAATAGGAGATAATGTTTCGTAATTGTTCTTCTTTATCGGTAACGATTGATGAACCAGGATAAAAATCCGCAAAAAAACCTTCCTTCTTCAATCTCTGAGGTAAAATTCGTATTCCTCCGAAATCTCTTAATAGAATGCGAACGAGCTCTCCATTATGAAACACAGAAATACTATTCTGCATATGGCCCTCTAAACTAATTCCATACCTCACCATTAGAGTTAAAAATCCAGGTAGTGCTGTTTTGGCATATCTTTGCATAAAGTAAGATGCAGCTTCTGAAAGACTAACTAATTGATGATGACTTGCTAGCTCCTCTATCAATTCAATAGCAATAGACTTACCACTAATCGGTGAAGAAGCCAAAAGTGCAGCAGCAGCCATCGGTATTTCCCTTTCATTTTTGACATAATTCTCTGGGTTCTCACGTAATATCGTGGCTAAATTAGCTTGACGTTTCCAACGCTCCTCTTTGGTCATACCCTGATTCATTGGTTGAAAATAAGCACCTGCACGTTCCTGAAGCACAACAAAGCTTCCATCAAAGTGATTTTCCTTTTTTTGAATCGTAGTCAGGATTTTTGAAAGTATTGGACCATTTTCTACAGAATTAGGTGATACGGTACGAACCGCACTTGTTGTCTGTACATTTACAGCTGTTTTTATATGATGCTTTTGCTCCCCTCTGTCTTGAATTGGTGCTAATGATCGAAAAGAAACAAGTGATTGTGTTGGAATACAAAATTCAGAAATTAGTATCACTATCTGCTCCTCGATCTCTTCTTTATATAAGTGAGGAAGTGTATGATCAAATTGCCAAGGATGCACGGGAATCAGTTCATAACTAGAAGACTCAACCCCCTTATTACGTAAAACTCTCTCAACTGTTGATTTTAACCCCTCGTACTCTTGGTACAAACGAGTTGTCACTGTTTGAAAATCCATTGAAGTTGTTTGACAATAGTCTTTTAAGACTGCTGCAAGAGCTACATTCGGTGCTGCTCCCCATTCCGGTGAATATCGAATTACTTCATCTACGTTAAGTCCAAACTTTGTCTTCGCTCCCGGATGCAATGGATGTCCTTCAACCACCCATTGTTCATAAAAAGCCAGTGAACTAAATTGCCTGTTTTCCTTCGTCTGTTTTCGTACCCATTCTAATGAAGTCGATATATCCTTTAGCTTAGCTAGTTTTATTAACTTATCTTTTCTTTGAGCTGCACCCGCTAATGCTAAAGTCAGGTTAGCTACCCCGTTTTGGATTTCTAATTTAAATCTTTGAAACTGTTTTTCCCTAGTCTCTTCCAATAACCGTTCTTTTTTTAATAACTCTAGCAGTTCAACTGGATGTGACAGTATTTTATTAGCCTCTGAACAACAAATCACTACATCCCCTTCGATATCAAACCTGCCTAGTGAATGCTTCTTTTTGACCCTAACCTGAATTTTTTTTCCACTAGGAAGTTGGACGTAAAGCATTGTTTTTACTCCTTCTATCCATGAAACACTCTCTTCGGTAAGAATTCTCTCTCGAATGAGAGATTGAAATAACCTTTGAAAAATCCCTCTTCTTCCATCTTGAAGGTTCTTTATGTACCCTGTTTCCAATTCTGGAATTTCATTTCTTATATACGCTAGAGTTTTCAATTCTTCCTCATCAAAAATAAACGCTCTTTCTAAAGTTCTATTATTTTCACCCTCTATTACACTCATCAGTCGCTCATCCTTTATTCATAATTGTTATGCTAAAATTATCGATAATGATAATTATTTTCAATTATCGAACTCGATCTTTATATTAAGTGATAACAATTCTCATTGTCAACGAGCATTTAGTCCCGATAATTACATGTTATTTCACTAGATGAAGCAATTTTAAATGTAAATAAAGTTTGATGTATCACTCGATCAGAAACCCCGTTTTTTCGGAGTCTCTTTATGTCCGGGTAACCTTATTAATTGTTTGGTGTCTGCCCTCTCTCACATTCAAGAGGTTGATGAAGAAATAAAAAATAGTTCAAAAGTTGTTGTAATGGCTCCTATGGGTACATTATATGATGCAGGGTACCCTAGCTCATATTTCTGTTGATTATGAAAATTTCCCTTTTAGTACTATGCTTGTAAATTTCATTAAAGAACTTCTTCAATGCCTCATGTTAAGCACCCAATTCTTTCAAATTTTTAATTTGCAATCTTTGTTATTTTCCTATGAGTCATACTCCAGTTTTGCTAATTCCCCTTTACATGAGTTATTGTTATAATTTTTATAAACATCTTGTTAAAAACTCTAAAACAAAGACAGACATATTAAGAAGAGAAGATCGAACAAATTGTAAAAGAGACCTATAGTAAGGTGGTATATCAGATGAGTGCACAAGAAATTCAGCAAAAAATCGATGAGTTAAAGATGGAATATGTCAAAGTTCAAGGGGATATTGAGAAATTAGAATC
>DASQMK010000773.1:0-3814 GCA_035645575.1 Metabacillus sp. | reverse complement strand
GGAAAATGTAGAAAATTGACGAATTAATTTATATTTTCTATACATTTTTAACGAATAAATATTTCTACAATAACTTCCCTACTTTTTTTCCTCCTCCTTTCATCTGATATAATAGAAGTTAAAGAACTTTAACAAGAAAAGAGTGAAAGAATTTGGGCAATAAACGATCTGTTACACTTATTATTGTATCTCTATGTTTAACAATCTTACTTTCTTTTATCATTTACCAAAAACTAACTATTTTATCATTTGTTAATATTTCTTTCTTTTTTGCTATTGGGCTCTTATTTATTTCCTTCTTCACCATCACAGTAAAAGGTGGATTTTTTGATGGAATAACATATGGATTTAGAAGAATGTTCGTCTCTAAAGGTAAAGAGTTATCAAAACAAGAAGTTGAAGAAATGATTCCAGTATCAGAGCTATTAACATTTGATCATTCACCTTTTTTATCAAGCGGATTAGTCATGACGGTTATTGTCGTAATTGGAACCTTTCTTTATTATTTATTTTGATCATATTAAGCGAGACTTCCATGAGTGGGGATTTTACTGCCCGTTTAGAATGGGATAAAGATTTGCAAATGCCTTCATGATTTCATATAATAAGAAAAAATAGTCGGCTATGATGGAGAGTAGTACATATATGGCGCATTTTTCAGAGAGCCTGTGGGTGGTGGAAACAGGTAATGACCAATATGGAATGGACTTCTGAGCTTCTGTGCAGAAATTAGTACGTGCAGACGTAATCTTGCGTTAAAGATCCAAGTGATTTCTTCTAAGAAATAATTAGGGTGGCACCGCGGTCCATCGTCCCTACTTTTGGGACGAGTGGGCTTTTTTGCGTTTATTTAATTAAATTAACTTACTAATAGGAGGACATGATGAAAACAATTTTTTCAGGAATACAACCAAGTGGTTCAGTTACATTAGGAAATTATATTGGAGCATTAAAACAGTTTGTTGATTTACAGGAAGAGTACAATTGTTATTTTTGTATCGTTGACCAACATGCTATTACAGTTCCTCAAGATCGCTTAGCATTAAGAAATAATATTAGAAGTCTTGCAGCTTTATATCTAGCTGTTGGATTAGATCCAGAGAAGGTAACATTATTCATACAATCTGAGGTACCTGCACACGCACAAGCAGGATGGATGTTACAATGTGTTTCTTATATCGGAGAATTAGAAAGAATGACTCAGTTCAAGGATAAATCACATGGAAAAGAAGCTGTTTCAGCAGGGTTACTCACATATCCGCCACTAATGGCAGCTGATATCCTTCTTTATAACACTGACCTGGTACCTGTAGGTGAGGATCAAAAGCAACATCTAGAGCTAACAAGGGATTTAGCGGAACGTTTTAATAAAAAATATAACGATGTTCTTACGATACCTGAGGTACGTATCCCAAAGGTTGGAGCTCGAATTATGTCCCTTGTAGATCCTACAAAGAAAATGAGTAAATCTGATGCCAATCTAAAAGCATTTATTACTCTTTTAGATGAACCTAAGCAAATTGAAAAGAAAATCAAAAGTGCTGTAACAGATTCTGAAGGAATTGTGAAATATGACAAGGAAAACAAGCCTGGAATATCAAACTTGCTATCCATATATTCAATTTTATCAAATGAACCAATCGACCAAATTGAAGCTAGGTACGAGGGAAAAGGATACGGTGAATTCAAAACTGATGTAGCCGATGTAGTCGTAAATGCCTTAAAACCAATTCAAGAAAAGTACTATCAGTTAATGGATTCAGATGAGTTAGACCAAATCCTTGACAAGGGTGCAGAAAAAGCGAATGTAGTTGCAAGCAGAACATTAAAGAAAATGGAAAACGCAATGGGACTCGGCCGTAAGCGTAAGTAAAACGAAACTAATTAGTCTCTTCCAGCTGCTTCCGTGCTCGATTTTGCAAGTTTGTATTATTTTTGCAAATTCCTCGATTTTTTAAAACCAAATAAAAGTTAAAAAACGATGTGTAAAATAACACATCGTTTTTTCCTTACTATGTAGCTTGTCCAAATCAATTAACCTTTGATTCATGCTCCATGTCCCAAAGCTTTTCAAAAAAAGGTTGTCCTTTTATAAGGCGTTCACATAACTGAACATGCTTTGGCGACCAGCCGTCCAACGTTTCTTCATAAAGTTGATTCCACACTTCATCAAATTCTCTTTGTTGAATATCCTCATACTTCGTAGGGTTCCATTCTGTATACCAATACTTAACTTCTGCAGCATTCTTCGTTGCCTGCAACTGATCAAGAGCCATAAATAAAAGTTGCTTTAATTGACGTTCTTTTCTTGTTAGGCCTCTCATATATTGTGGTGCTAAAGACAAAATATGATATTCCTTATTCGTTTCTTCGCTCAATACTTCTGTGGAATACTTTTCTGGCTCAATTTCTTTCACCATTTCAAACACTAATTGCTCTTGTCTTGGAATAATTCGACTTTTTCGAATTGGAATCGTATAGCCGATTGTATCAACTGCAAGAATTCCAATTCCATCTGTCACAACAAAACAATAATCAAGCTGGATTCTCTCATGATTCTTTCGAATATAAGCCTTTTGATAAATATCTTTTAATAGACCAGGTGGTAACTCCGATAAGTTGTTTTCTATGTAGTCGAATAGCATGGAATCTACCTTTAATAAAGGAACCTGATCAAGGAGTTCAACACTGTCATCCTTTCTCCATTCATGAAAATGACAGACATTGTATCCATTCTCTTCACCTTCAAACCAATTTACCCAAACATCATGAAGAAATAACATATAAAAACCCCTCACTTCAGTACCATTTGTCAAACAGTATAGGCAAATTTTAGAGAATTTATTCCATTCTAAGAAGAATATGCATTGTTTTTTCTAAGGTTTTTGAGTATGTTCTACCACATTTTATGAATGATAATTATAGATTATGAAGTATTCTTTTTCCCCTGATAATGTTTCATTATTTTCTCTGTTGACATACCTAATAATTGCTTTGTCTTTAGTCCTGTTTCGTCCATAATTGTTTTTACAATATGGTACCCTACAGAATAACCAAGCATATTAGGATAAAATCCGGTTCCAAACATTAATTGGATAAATATCGCATTGTCTCTTTTCACCTCTTTTTGAGGCAAAATGATACGTTGATAGAACCTTTCACATTGATCTGATCCATGAAACTTCGTCCAATTCGACACAGCCTCTTCTCCAAGAATTTCCCGGACCGCATTCTCTGCCAAACCTTCCATGATGATTGTATCTATAATGGTGAATTCTTCTTCAGATTTTGTAACGGCTGCTAGTCGGCAAACATGATGATACTCATGTAAAAATAAAGACTTAATATCGTCTTTATCTACATTTTTGGAAAGAAGCAGAAATAACTTATTATGAAACGCAATACCAGATCTCCCCCGGTATTCTCTCTCAATTTTTCGATTGGTTTGATCAATTGGAAAAATAAAGATTGGTACATCTGGACCTTTCCATTCGAGCTTGAATTTCTTTTCTAGTTTACTGATATAGCTAAATATTTGGCTATTTGTCATGTATTCGATCCATTTATCGACATTCGATAAATGTTTGTACATTCCAAATGAGTGGAGATAGGAGGCAATTTCTCTATTATTCATTTTGTGGAAATAAGGAATCAATTTTTCGCAAATTTTTAATTGATTGGGTGTTTTCTTTAACCACTCAATTGTATTAATTAAACTCATGTTCTCATCTCTCCTTCATATATAGTCTATGATTAGAAGGAGGAACTGTTCTTCATGAGAAACGAAAAACAAAAGCGCAAGCGCCTTGGTCAG
>DASQMK010000772.1:0-1547 GCA_035645575.1 Metabacillus sp. | reverse complement strand
TGTTCCATTCTTATTACTATCAAGAACATAAATTTCACCGCGATGTTCAAAAATAATCTTTCTCACAAACGGGAGACCAATACCCATACCAGACTCTTTTGTAGAGAGAAATGGGTCAAAAATACTTTCCCATCGATCTTTAACAATCCCTTCACCACTATCTGTTACATCAATGATGATTTTATCTCCTACTATATCTGTTTTTATAGCGATATTTCGCTTATTGGCAACATGATCCATTGCTTCACAGCTATTTTTAATAAGATTAATAAAAACCTGTTTTAAATAGGTAGAACTTGCAAAAGCCTTAAGCGGTTTATACTTTTGTTCAAAGCAAATGTCTATGTTCTTCTCTTTTCGTAATTCTGTCGTTAGATCAATAGCTTCTTGAATAATCTGATTTAAATCTGCATCTTTAAACTCAACAGCTTTCTTTTTTATGTATTCTGAATAGTGGTGTGTTAATTGTTCAAGCTGCCTTGTCCCTAATTGGATCATCCTCAGATGGTTCTTGCTTTTTGCAGACAGAGTAGTTGTTTCAGATACTAATTTGGTATAACCCTTTATGATTTGAATATTATTTTTCACTTCATGAACAAGACTTGCCGAGATATTTCCTAAATAATCAAATTTTTTCTGACGCTCTCTCAATAAGTTGTAATTAATTGTAACCAAATTATTCATTTTCACAAAGGAAAAAATAATGCTTGATGAAAAAATAATTACTCCTATACTACTGAACACTGCACCTGTTCCTGGTACAAAATTTAAAAATCCAGTTAACACCAAGAACATAGAACAAAAAGAAAAAGTACGTAAAAATGACTTTAGAGATTGATTTTGAACCCCTCTTGAAATGATTACAACAATGATTAAGAGTAAAAATACTGTTCCTGTATGTAATAAATAAAAAAAATGAAAAAATCCATATTCCGGGAAATAATAACTCATATTGGTACTCGGTATACGTATAGTTCTTAATCCTTCTATTCCCCATTTTGTCCAGTTAATCGCGTATATACCAATACTCCAAATAACTAATACCCCAAACACTCTAAGGTTAATAAATGACAGCATAAAATTATATTCTGATTTATTTTTCAAGTATGGTGCGTGTTTATTTAGTAACAAGTAGACTAAATAATACATAATTGGGACAACACATGTTGTTCCTAAACGAAATATGCGAAATAGAGCTAATATCAGGTTCTCAGGTAACATTCCTTTTAAATAAAGAACTCCTATGTCGATTTGCCATATTGTAATGGAGAGCATAAATAAGAGTAAAGCTATACCAAACTCTGATCCTCTATATATTCTTATGACATTAATAGCTAGAACCATGGGAATTAATCCAATTGTAAGTATCAATAATGATATTATTATCACTGTCACTCTTCCTTTTTGTATCTCTTAATATAAGCAGAAGCATTATTTCCACCGTACCCATGATTTGTAATAGCTACTTCGTTAATTTGCATAAATGTCGTTTCCAAAATTATATTCATCTCTTCATACCCGTTTTTATTTGTCCGAATTGTAGGGGG
>DASQMK010000771.1:0-1532 GCA_035645575.1 Metabacillus sp. | reverse complement strand
AAACAAAAAACATAACGATGATTATGACAACACATGATCCAGCTGTAATGGAAATGCTTGATAAAGTTTACACATTGGAGGATGGAAGGATTGACCACAAATAAACAAACCCGATGGATTACTTATTCTTTGATATCCGTTGCCATGATTATTCCGTTATCAGCATGTTCGCTTCTTCCTAAGGAAGAACCTGTTTTAGCACCTCCATTAGTAGAGCCTGCAAAAATTGAATACGATGTAGCTGAGGTGAAAAAAGGTGAGCTTGTAAAGCATGTAAAAGGCTTAGCAACTGTTACACCACTTGAAAACGAACCACTATCATTTTCGCATTCTGGCGGGCGTTTGAAGAAGATTCATGTAAAAAAGGGTGATCCTGTAAAGAAAAACCAAGTCGTTGCTGAGCTTGATTCTGGAAGTCTAGCATTTGAATTAGAGCTTGCTGAAATAGAATTAAAGAAAGCAGAGATTCGTCTTAAGCAGGCAAAGGGACAGGGGGCTGATTCCTATACGATAGATTTAGCAAAGCTGGATGTGGAAAGTTTGACCATTCAAGTGGAAAAATTAAAATCTGAGATGGAAAAAACAAAACTTTTGTCTCCGTTAAATGGGATTGTGACATTTGTAGAGGAGAAAAAAGCTGGAGATATGATGGAGGCATTTCAACCAGTCATACAGGTGGCAGATACATCGAAGCTTCAGTTAGTCTATACAGCTACAAGCGCCAATGAATTGAACGAAACGAGGATTGGAATGGATGTAGAAGTAGTTTCAGATGGAAAAACAGTCAAAGGAAAAGTCGTCCAAACACCTTCAGAAGTTCCTCGTGAAAAATTAGAAGAAAATCCGGATTTATATCAACGTAGCATATTTATGACAGTTAAAGAATTATCAAAAGAAACTACTGTTGGGGACTCGGTTGACTTCGATATTATTACAGCGAAAGCGGATAATGTGCTGATCATCCCAAAAGGGGCATTACGAAGTTTAGCGGGACGTACATATGTTCAAGTTTTAGATGGTGATGCTAAGAGAGAAATTGATATTGAAACAGGTCTAATCTCAGCAACCGAGGTTGAAGTAATTAGTGGTTTAACCGAAGGAGATACAGTGATTTTGAAGTAAAGGGGGGATCATGAAATTGGCACTTTTTAAAATTATCATACAAAAAATGTGGAATAATAAATGGCTTACTTGTAGTTTATTTCTTGGTTTATTTATCACAGTATCTCTTGTTTCAAGTATTCCCACCTATACTTCAAGTGTTCTTCATAAGTTACTAGTAAAGGAATTAGAACAATATCAAATGAAAAAAAATAACTTTCCCGGGGAATTTTCTTTTATTGCATCTTTTGAAGAAGACCAGGATTCAGTAGAAGCAACAGAAAATCTTGAAGCAATTAATGAAGAAATGATGAACCGGAGTAACCTTCCGATATTAGTAAAAGCAACGATCTTAAGTACTGTCCCTTTCGATATTTTTATTGAAAATAAAACTGAAACTGATAAGCATGGACGATTTATTCGTTTAACTG
>DASQMK010000770.1:0-2127 GCA_035645575.1 Metabacillus sp. | reverse complement strand
AAAATATACCGTTAACGAGATCGTATAGGGCCAGAGATTTGTAATGTCTATGTTCCCTACCTTTCCACCACTTGCGGTAAATGTATAATATGTCGCAATAGCCATAATGGAATAGTTAGAAAAATTAAACAGTTCCTTCCACCATTTAGCCTTGAAGAAGTGAATAAGGTAATAGACTACACTACTAAACAGTAAAACAAGCAGCGGAACGTCTAATCCATATAGGAAGATACAAGCTAAATAAATGGCAGAGTCCATTGACAAAAAATTTCCAGATGGAAGAATAATATTGAAATGATTTAAGAGAAGAATAGCACCTATGAGTGAATAAATTAAGACCCAATTCGATAAGTCCTCAACATAAAGAGGAACATGCAAAAAGAGGAGGAACAAGCTCAAGAGACAGATAAAGGCTATATAAAAATTTTGACGTTTAAATACCATTTTTCATCACGCTCACAACATACATATTAAGAAAGAGGGAAATAGATTTCCCTCTTTTCTATTAAAATCCGAATTTCCACCCTGATGTTAAAGCTACGATAGCAGAAGCAATAATAAGTATGTTTAGAATAGCATTTTTTGTTTTAAATTTCATTATATTTTCACCTCCTTCGAAGCTCCATTTATTGGATTTTCCACTTCTTTATTACGAAGCATAATTGCTTGAATCGCAAGGAATCCCCCTATATTCATCACCACATCACCAATACTAATAACCTGCTCTCTTGGATATGGCGCTCTTAATGGAATAATGTCACCTAAAAAAGGAAAAATTGTCGTGTCTGTTGCAAGTGTGTGTTTGGCATATAAGCTATTTTTTAATGTATCGAGATAATACGGATCTAAATATAGAGCAGCCTCTCCAGAAACAGGCATCCTTCCTCCATTTACTGCCATCACTACGAAGTTCAGGAGAACACCGGCAAAAATAAACATAAAGTGGGAGTGAAATCTGTTAATCCATAAAAAAATAAGTCCAATCACATAAACTGCCATAAAGGAATACTGGCTGATTCCTCCAACCCATTCAATTTTATTTTGAAAATAGAAAATACAGAGTTGAAATAGAAGAAGCATAGGAAAAACCCATCCCATTTTAAATCGAATCTCTGCAAATCCTTTTAAGCTACCACCACGAATAAACCCTACTAAAATGGCAATAAGCAACCCATCATATACCATCGTTTTTCACCGACTTTCAAGATGTTCAACTATTTGACAGAATCTTCTAATAATCTACAATTTTATTATAATCTATTACAATTTGGATAAACTAGTAAATATTTGTTTTTGAGTCTTTAGACCTAGTCGCGAACACAGGGACAGGTTCCTTGTCCCAATTCCAAACGAAGGGGTGCAGTCTTTAAGCTGCACCCCCTCTCTTTTAAAAATCTTTAACTCCAATACTCCAAATGAAACAAAGCGGGACAAGGGACCTGTCCCTCCGACCCAACAAAGACAATATCCTTCCCTTTATCTGAATCATAAGCCGTGAAGCTGACAACTTTTTCACCAGAATTTATGAACAGCTCCACTGAGTGTAGATCAATGTAGATTTCAAGTGAAATTTCTTCATGTTTGTTTGTTGAAAGCTCTTCTACCTTTATGAGCCCTTGATTGCCATAATCAGATGAAATAAATAGAGTATTATTTTCAACATCTACTTCTACATTTGTTGATTTTGTTTCACTTTTTTGAAGTTTGATTGTAAATTTCCCACTTGATTTAGGCACTCTTACTTGTAAATAGCTTGTTGATTTCCCTTCCATTTCTATTTCTTCCCCAACACCTAGTTGAACTTGCTCCTGTATTACCTTTGAGGAAAAATAGGTTTCTGTATGAATAAAAGGTTGTTGAATGAGCTGACCATCCTTTATGCCTAGGTTTCTCGGCAATGACATCATTCCATTAAAGCCGTATTCCTTTGGCGGTGTTGTTTCGTGCCAGCGGTGCATCCAGCCGATGAGTAAACGTTCGCCATCCTTCCCTTCTGTTGATTGTGGGGCATAGAAGGTTTGGCCGTAGTCTAGAAGACCTTTTCGCTCTGGCAGAAAAGTACCTTTCTCAAAATCCATTTCACCGATGACATAAGCTGTTTTATTTTGTATTTCACCTGCAAATTCT
>DASQMK010000769.1:0-4108 GCA_035645575.1 Metabacillus sp. | reverse complement strand
TATATTTAAGTGAAACATATTGGCCTTTGCATTCGTCTTAATAGTATTGGAAACATTTTTTCACAAAAAAAGATTGTGATAAAAGTCGCTGAGCAATATAATCTTTATAGGCTATTGTGATAAATTTAAAAAGGATGATATAGAAAATGAGAGCAAACAAAAAGAAGAAGAAAAAGTGGCTATGGATCACATTAAGTATCATCGGCCTCCTTGTGCTAGGTACAGGTGGCTATGCTTTTTATTTATATAAATCAGCAGCAGATACAGTTGCTAGCATTCAAGAAGATCTTAATCGGGATAAATCTGATAAACGAACAGAACAGGTTGACTTCAAGGACAAGGATCCTATTTCGATTCTTTTAATGGGTGTGGATGAACGTGAAGGGGACCGCGGTCGCTCTGACTCATTAATTTTAATGACCGTCAATCCTAATACAAATTCTACCCAAATGGTCAGCATACCTCGTGATACGAGAACTGAAATTGTAGGGAGAGGCACACAGGATAAAATCAACCACGCCTATGCATTCGGCGGCACGGAAATGGCTGTGAATACGGTTGAAAACTTTTTAGATGTACCTGTAGACTATTTTGTAAAAATCAATATGGAAAGCTTTAAAGATACAGTCGATGCTGTAGGTGGAGTTACAGTTAATAACACGTTGAACTTCTCTTACGAAGGATATGATTTTCCAGAAGGTGAGATCACACTTGATGGTAAGAAAGCTTTAGCATATACAAGAATGCGTTACGAAGACCCTCGCGGTGACTTCGGTCGTCAAGACCGTCAACGCCAGGTCATCGAAGCCGTTATTAATAAAGGTGCCAACATTTCTTCAATTACTAAATTCGGTGATATGTTTGGCGTTGTCCGCGATAACGTAAAAACGAACTTAACATTTGATGAAATGTGGGATATTCAAGCCAATTATAAAGCAGCTGCACAAAACCTTGAGCAATTCCAAGTAAAAGGTTCTGGCGACAAGATTAATGGGGTCTACTATTATATCGTACCAGAGGAAGAACGTTTGTTTTTATCAAACCAACTAAAGGATCATCTTGAAATAAGGTCAAATACTGCAAGTTCAAATTAATTTCCAGGAAGTTAGCCCTAATTTAAACGGGCTAACTTTTTTGGTATCCTTTTTGGTATAATTCATAAGAATAGGGAATTTAAATCAGAAAATACGTTGGCTTTATTTCATAAAATCTAGTAGGCATAATTTGATGTGGATTCCATATTCTTTAAAGAAATCATCTGTAGGGAGGGATCATTTGTGGAATATTCTTTTGGATTTATCATTTCGATTATAATCGCCATATACTTAGCAATTGATGCTCCGAAGCATGACCGCAATCCATGGCTTTGGGGAATTTTAGGCTTCCTATTTGGCCCAATCGTGTTAGGTATATACTTAATTGTTACTGGCAGAAAAGTGGCTGGTTGGATCATCTTAGTTATTTCTATCTTGCTTATTGTTCTTGTAATACTGTTATTCGCAGTTGGGATGTACTTTCTTTTTAATAGTTATTAATAAAGTGAAACTTCCATCAGTGGGGGGTTTTCTTCTTCCCCCACTGATGGTTAGTTGAACCAATCGGATCTTTACGGGCAGTAAGAGTGGGATAAACATTTCGGGACAGTCTCCTTACAAGAGACTGTCCCCTTTCAATTAAAATCCCACACAATTTTCCATTCATCATCATGTTGTACCGTATATACATCTTGTAAGACTGTGAATGCGCCAAACTTGCTTTTAAATTGTAGTTCGACTGTGAAACGGTAGGCCGCTTCAAATGCCTTTTGATCTTTGGCCATTTTCCAATTTTGAACCTCTTCTTCTTCTAAAATCTTATACTGAAACGTTGATACTCCATAGTGGCTCATATAAATATGGGAGCGCTCTGTTACATAGGCATTTTTTGAAAAGCGCTCCTGCATGACAGGGTGAAACAGTTCCCACGCGCTGCCAAAGTCACCCTCCTGCTCATCATGATAGAAGCTTGAGACAACATCCTCTGGTTCACTTTTGCCAAAACCTGATATTAGACGAACAGATACAACAAGCAACACGATCACAATGATCATTGCTAAAATGAAAGGAATTGGATTTTTTGAGCGTCTTCTCAATTGCCACACCTCGCTGTCTGACTAATACAACGTATGTTACGAGTTGGACAGATATTCTTCTTACCTTTGTTAGAAAAACTTGGCTTCTTACCAAGTCCTAATAGCGAAAGCCTTCGTTTTTCTTATAATATCTTCCATAAAATTTTTAAGCGTTCTGATATACAAAAACTGGTATAATATAAGTTTAGAATTCCTACGTAGAAATGAGTGATGAAATGAAAGAGGGCATTTTATTTCTTGTTGAGCTAGTCAATAATTTGCATGATATCTTAATCGTAATCATCAATGACATTTTAGGCTTACAAATGACAGATAAAGATATGCACTTTTGGATTATGGGTGTAATCGGGATGGTGACCTTCGCAGCAGTCTATATCATCTCAAAATGGTTAGCAAAGTTTCCATTTGGACTTCATTTGATTGCCTTTTTATATACATTAACATTTATGTTCGTACTCGTTTTCGCAATTGAAATTCAGCAAGCGATCACAAGCAGAGGAAATATGGAATTTGTTGATGCTATTATTGGTTTATGGGGATATATTGCTCTATTCCTTGTGTACGCTGGAATTATGGTGTTTTTTATCCTTGCGAAAATGATGTTTGGAAACGGCAAAAAGAAAAAAGACGATTTGGATTTGTAAGAAGTAACAGCCTAGCTGTTGCTTTTTTTGTTTTCAAGGTCCGCGTTTCCCTCTTTTTTGTAAGTCAGGTCCACTTTTTTGTAACTATTTGAAGTTCTCTAGCAAACTAGAGGACATTTTTTTGCAAACCATATGTAAAAGCCTCTTCTCATTGATTACAACCTCAAAAAATTGACAAAACTAATAATGAGAGGAGGAATTAACATGGATCTAAGAAGAATTACGATCTTTGCCTTTATTCTGCTGTTTATTTTATTTTTAGCTAGTAAATATGCTTTCACTGGTGCGGAAAAGCCTGTTACGATTCACAGTCCACAAAGAGACATTTCAAAAGAATTATCTGAGCCGAATAAAACGGTTTTTCGTCAAACTCAGGTTGAACATGTTGCGGTAACAAAGCAAAGTGATTCACTAGAGGAGATAAAAGGAAAATACAAAAGGAAATTTGAAGAACTGCAAGCAAAAACAAACAAACAGATCAACTCATTGGTTGAGAACGCAATCCATGATTTCCAAGTCTACCTAAGCGAGGAAAGTCATGATGATTCAATTAGAACACTCTATCAGAGCTATTCGTCTGAAGGGAAAAAAATAGAGCAGCAAACAGAGGGAAATTTTCGAATTTTATATAAAGAGCTCCTCACAGAGCTAGTTCAAAACGGCTATTCAGAGGATGAAGCTGAAGAATTTAAATTGGAATATGAGAAACAAAAAGAAGACATGAAATCGGAAATATTAAGAAAAGCAATGTCAGTTGTTAGTGAATGAACAAGTGGGACAAGGGACCTGTCCCCTTGTCCCTTACATCCCTGCTAACTTCTTCTTCAAGTCCGTCTCCATCATCGCTAAGTCCTGTTCAGCTTGAAGTCGTTTGGCACGGCCTTCTGCTTGGATGCGCAATGTTTCCTCTAGCGTTGAAATTAAATGATCTTGAACCTTTTTCAATGTATCGACATCCACAAGTCCTCGTTCATTTTCCTTTGCTGTTTCCACAGTGTTTACCTTTAGCATCTCTGCATTTTTCAGTAATAAATCATTTGTCGTTTTGGATACTAGCTTCTGTGCTTCTACAGCATCCTTTTGACGAAGTAAGGTAAGTGCGATCGCTACTTGGTTTTTCCACAATGGAATGGCAGTCGTAATGGATGACTGGATTTTTTCAACTAATGCTTGGTTGGCACTTTGAATTAAGCGAATTTGCGGGGCACTTTGCATCGTGATTTGTCTGCTTAAGACAAGGTCATGTGTCCGCTTTTCCAATCGATCGGCAAATTGCATGAGATCATTGACCTCTTGAAATGCCATTTGGTCCTGTGTAAGCTCAGCCTTTTTC
>DASQMK010000768.1:0-10836 GCA_035645575.1 Metabacillus sp. | reverse complement strand
CCTAGGGCAAATAAGATGATTTAGAATAGAAGGCGTCCTTTGCCTTCAATTCTATATTAGCTTATGACCTCGAGGGGCTAGGCGCTGGAGCTGGAAGTCGAAGTAGTTATCCACAGTTCAAGCATTTTATAATTTTCTAAGCAAAAAAAGACAGACTCATTGTCTGCCTTTGTCATCATATTCAACGCTTTCTAGGAATGCTAAATCCATTATTAAAGGATGTAAATCCAATTTTTGGGTAATACTCCATTGCTTCCTGTGATGCAAGTAACAGGAGAGACACTTCCTCACCTATTTCTTCTTGAATTAGTCGAACAAGCTCTTTTCCGATTCCTTGTTTTTGGTGTTCTTTATCGATGGCTAGGTCTGATAAATAACAGCAATAGTTAAAGTCAGTAATCGCCCTTGCTAAACCGATGACTTTTTCTTGATACCTAGCAGTAATGATGATATCAGCATTGTCAATCATACGCTGTAATCTTGGTAAGTCATCTACAGGTCTTTTGATTCCTGATGCTTTAAAAACATGAGATAATTCTGACGCATTGATTTGATCGTGGACTTTGTATGTATATTCCATTTTATCCTCTCTCCTCTTCCTATTTTTTCTAGTATATAGGAAAAAGACCCATTTCTTCAATCTAAAGAAATAGGTCTTTATTAACTTATTTATTTTCTAACACTTTAATAAACTCTCTCATATAATCAGGTAAATCTGGTGGACGTCGGCTTGAAACAAGATGTCCATCAACCACAACAGCCTCATCAAGCCAAGTTGCACCTGCGTTTTCCATATCATCACGAATTCCAGGTGTACTTGTTACTGTTTTTCCTTGTAAAATTTTCGCTGAGATTAACACCCAGCCTGCATGGCAAATTTGTCCGATTGGCTTTTTCTGTTCTTCCATATGCTGTGTAATGTCAATCACTTCTTTAAAACGACGAAGCTTGTCCGGAGCCCAGCCACCCGGAACTAACAATGCATCATAGTCATTAGGATTGATTTCTTTAAAATCAAAATCTGATGTCGCCGGCACACCATATTTCCCTTTGTAGGTAAAATTTGCTTCTTCACCAGCAAGGTGAACAGTAGCGCCTTCTTCACGTAATCGATGAATCGGGTACCACAGCTCTAGGTCTTCAAAGTCTTCATGGACAAAACTTAAAATCTTCTTACCAGATAATCTCATCTCTTTCCCTCCTCTTCTTTGACAATAACGTAATTTTACGGTGCAGACAACTATGATCCCATATCGGCTAAAAGATTTGCTGTATGTTGATCTGTAATCAATACATTTGCATACTTGCCTTTAAGTGCCCCATATATAGCCTCTACCTTTTTAGGCCCACCGGCAACTAAAATTGATTTTTCCTTTTTGGCCAGTTCATGAAGTTCAATACCGATTGTGCGATTATTTAAGCTTTCCACACAAATTTCACCGTTTTTATCGAAGAATCGCGAGCAAATTTCTCCTGCTGCTTTGGACTGAATAAGATGCTGATCTTCCTTTGATAAATATTCTGCTTGTAAAAGAACAGAGTCTACAACCGGCGTTCCAACACTAAAGATCGCGATATTCGCTTTTTTTCCTAGATCAAGGATTTTATGAATATGTCGATCCGCTTCAATCGCTTGTTTCACAACGATATGATCAACAATAGCTGGTAGCGGTAACAAAAAGGTTTGGGTATGAAATGCCTCACCAAATAAATGAATAATCTCAGAAGCATAGGTTTTTGTTTCTGAATGACTTACCCCTCCATTTAGTTGAACGATGGTTGTATGACTTAATGGTCTTTGCTTAAGCTTCATCGCTACCTCATAAATCGTCGTTCCCCATGATGTAGCAATAACATCATAATCCTTCACAATTTTATGAAGATAATTTGCCGCAACTTCACCTAGCTGTTGTTTTATATAGCGGTTGTCATATTCTGATAAGGAGACAACAATAACTTCCTTTAAACCAAATTTTTCTTTAAGACGCTCTGTTAGTAATTCATCAGCTTCCATTGGATTATTGATTTTAATTTCGACAATTCCTGAATCCTTTGCTTGTTTAAGTAATCTGGAAACAGTTGGTCTCGAAACATCCAATTTTTTCGCAATTTCCTGCTGACTATAATCTAACTGATAATATAGTCTTGCAGCTTCAATAATTTTATTGAGTTTATCCTTTTCCATTTACAGCACCTAATTACATAAGACTTTTTTATGACAAACGAGAGGCTGACAGTATACGTTCGTCAGCCTCTGTTGTTTGCATATATTATTCTGCGATTAATTTTTTCACACGAGCAACTACATTTTCAACAGTGAAGCCATATTCAGCTAGGATACGATTTGCTGGAGCAGATGCACCAAATGTATTGATAGCTAAAATATCACCTTCATCTCCTGTGTAACGGTCCCATCCTAGTGGAGATGCCATTTCAATTGCAAGACGTTTTTTCACTTCTTTTGGAAGAACAGAACGCTTGTATTCAACAGATTGTTTTTCGAAGCGATCCCATGCAGGCATACTTACAACAGCAGCCTCAATCCCTTCTTTAGCTAAAGCTTGTTGTGCTTCTACTGCTAAACCTACCTCAGAACCTGATGCTAGTAAAAGAACGTCTGCTGTTTCTATTCCTGCTGGTGAAACAACATATGCACCTTTTTTAACACCTTCATAAGCAGTATCTTTTGTTCCTTTAATTGTTGGTAGGTTTTGACGAGTTAACACTAAAGCAGTTGGAGTTGATTTTGACTCAATTGCTGTTTTCCATGCTGCTGCTGTTTCGTTACCATCTGCCGGACGAACAACTGATAGATTTGGCATTGCACGTAATGATGCAAGCTGTTCTACTGGCTCATGTGTTGGACCATCTTCACCAACAGCAATACTGTCATGTGTAAATACATATGTTACTGGTAAGTTCATAAGTGCTGCTAGACGAATAGCTGGACGAAGGTAATCAGAGAATACAAAGAATGTACCGCCGAATACATGTAATCCACCGTGAAGCGCCATACCATTCAAGGCTGCACCCATTGCAAATTCACGAACACCAAACCAGATGTTACGGCCACTGTAATCTTCACTAGTGAAGTCACCGCTACCGCTAATTGTTGTTTTATTAGATCCAGCTAAATCTGCTGAACCGCCAAAGAATGATGGAAGGTTTTTCGCGATTCCATTTAATACTTCTCCAGAAGAAGCACGTGATGCAAGGCTTGATCCTTCTTCGTATACTGGAATATCTTTATCCCAACCTTCTGGAAGCTCACCACTGATTGCATCTTTGAATTGTTTTGCAAGCTCTGGATACTCTTTTTCATATCCTGCTACTAATTCGTTCCATTCATTTTCTTTTGCACTTCCAGCTTCTTTCACTGTTTTGTTAAAGTGATCATATACTTCAGCTGGAACGTGGAAATCCTCTTCAAATGTCCAATCATAAGCAGCTTTTGTTAATTTAATTTCATCTGCACCTAGTGGAGAACCATGTGAAGCAGATTTACCAGATTTGTTTGGAGAACCATAACCAATTGTTGTTTTAACTTCAATTAATGTAGGACGGTCTAAATCTTGTTTCGCTTGTTCAATCGCATTTGAAATTTCGTTCAAATCATTTCCGTTCTCAACACGGATGACTTGCCAGCCTTGTGCAGTAAAACGTTGTTCAACGTTTTCAGAGAATGAACGATCAAGGTCACCATCTAGTGAAATATCGTTTGAATCATAAAGGACTACTAAACGTCCAAGTTTTAAATGTGCTGCTAATGAAGCTGCTTCTGAAGAAATACCTTCCATTAAGTCTCCATCACCACAGATTGCATATGTGAAATGATCAACAACGTTGAAAGAAGGCTTGTTGTAAGTTTCAGCCAAATGACGCTCAGCCATTGCCATCCCAACAGCCATTGCAATACCTTGTCCAAGTGGACCAGTCGTTGCATCTACACCTGGTGTATGACCAAATTCTGGATGCCCTGGAGTTTTGCTGCCCCATTGTCTAAATGATTTTAGATCATCCATTGACACATCATAACCTGTTAGGTGAAGAAGGCTGTATAAAAGCATTGAACCATGTCCTGCTGATAAAACAAAGCGATCTCTGTTAAACCATTCCGGGTTCGAAGGATTTACATTCATAAATTTTGTCCAAAGAGTGTAAGCCATAGGTGCTGCACCCATCGGCATACCTGGATGACCTGAATTTGCTTTTTCAATTGCATCAATTGATAATGTACGGATCGTTTCAATTGATAATTTTTCTACTTTAGTTAATTCGCTCATTTTATTCCCTCCGAATTTGATGTTTCTTTTAAAGCTACTTTTTTATTTTTTATGATCAATTGACCTGATGGTTGGTTTGCTGTAGACCACTCAACAATTGCTCTTTTCAGTTGATTTGCAAGAAGTCGGTCTAATGCAGTCGGATATGGTCCACTACATTGTGATTCATCGATAACAACAACCTTCCAATCAAGATCAAATTCTCTAAAATGTTCTTCTAATACAACAGGATCAACAGCTTGATCCATCATGAAAAAGGTGTACCCCTCATTGTTTAATTCCTTTTGTTTAATATGTTGCTTTAAGCGTGTAATACTAGAGGAATCAACTTGCTCAACTAATTCAGCTTCAACTGCTAGTGCTGTATCATGTAATAATGCTGACGATTGCTTCCCAGGAATTTGAACGTTGAAAACACGTACCTTTCCGTATGATAAGGAACTAGCTGTGTCTCTCACTCTTTCAATATTTTCTACAATTGAATTTAGTGCTGTATCATAGCCTAATGTGAGCTCTGAATCCTTAATATTATTGAAGATACTAATCGGTACCTGCAAAAACTTGCCTGAGAAATCGTTCACATTCACTTTTGTATCCCCTAATAAAATAACCTGATCAAGCTCTATTAATTCACCAGCAAGTACGGATAAATGATCGTTCCAAATGGTAATAGGAAAAGCATTGAATAAATAAGAATCCGTACCAAACGAATGATATGTATTCCTATTAAGTTCTTTTCGATATAACTGCTTTGTTTTATCGTTCCATTCAATTCCTATGACCGTATGACCTTGAATGGAAAGTTCTTCTACAAGGGTACGAACGATCTGTGCTGTACCTGCTGAAGCACAACCAAAATGAACTACACCTATTTTCATTATCGTAACCCCTTTATACGAAATTTCGTTCATCACTGAATGAACATTTGTTACGGTTTTTAGTATAACATGAAGTACTAATAAAGATAAATAGGCAAAAACCGAAATTATTAGAAATTTTACATTATAGATAAGAAACATGATGAAAAAACACAAAAATACCGACCCCAGTTTAAAATTCAGGTCGGTTATTCTTCTTTTTCGGGTAATCGAATGACAAAAGAGGTTTTATGATCATCTGATTCGCAAAAAATCGTTCCACGATGTTTTTCGATGATCGTTTTACAAACGAATAATCCTATTCCAGTACCAAAGCTTTTGGTTGTATAAAATGGTTCAAAGATGGTTTCCTTTGCTTCTTCAGGAATTTTTGGACCATTATTAGTTATGGTAAAGGAAATAACATGATGATGTTTATGACAAGTGATCCATAAATTACGTTCCTTTGAATTCTCTTGTTTTAAAGCATCAATTGAATTTAATATAATATTAACTAATACTTGCTTTATTTCATCCTTTACAGCTGTGATTTTACAGTCCGGGTCAATAGAAGTTGATACATTCACATCACCGTCCACAATACTTGGATATAAAAAGGAAATAATTTCACCAAATAGGCTTTCTAAATGAATTTCTTCCTTAAGCTTTTCTGCAGTGTCAAGCTTTGACGCATGTAAAAACTGAGTAATCCTAAACTTCAGCTGATCTAACTCGTTCTCGATCGTGTCCATATATTTTAGATTTGGATGTTCACTTTTCAACAGCTTCATAAATCCCATCACAGCTGTTAATGGATTTCTAAATTCATGTACAAAGCTTGAGGCCATCTGACCAAGTAGTGATAACCGATCCTTATGTGATTGATTGACAAAAAGCATCTTTTCTTTTATCTCACTATCTTTCAACTCTGTATATCGTGTTACAGCAAAAAAACAATATCTGTCAAATAGATCATTAATTCTATCGATGATCGGTTGAAGATCGTGGATTGAAACGCCTGATTTGCCTACATATTTAATCAGTGTACTTCGCCCAATATTCATATTGTAAACAAATTCCCCAATATTACTGTTGCTTAACACCCGCTCTTTTGCTACATTATAAGCAACATCTTTCAATTCTTGATCACTGATTGTCTGTAGTAATGATTTCTTGACCAATAGATACATGTGGTATCCATTTTGCCCTACACGATCCTTGAAAATATCATCTTGTTGTATCATGACATTTTCTAGCCACAAAGCTAAAAAATCATCCTGTGTTTCCTCCAAAAACTTGATTACCTTATCCTCAACAGAACATATTGTCCTAGGTACCGAGTTCACTTTTTTCACCACTTCCATTGTGTGAATATCTTTAATGACTATTAGACAAAAACCGATAAAAATCCTTCTTTTTTATCACTTTATTCACATTTCTATAAAATATGTTACATTTTGAAAAATCCTCATAATAATTTTTACAAATTGTTAACTATCACATTCATAATAT
Organism: Metabacillus sp.; assembly: GCA_035645575.1. Lineage (GTDB taxonomy): Bacteria > Bacillota > Bacilli > Bacillales > Bacillaceae > Metabacillus. Next base: position 4,184 of record DASQMK010000768.1, on the reverse strand, counting down.
GTAAAAGAGATTCCACTTAAAGAATACGTCTTTTAAAACTGCTAAAAAGCCATGACTAATCATAAGTCATGGCTCTCTCTTTATTTTGTTTCACGGTGTAATGTATATCTTTTTAATCTCGGGCAATATTTTTTTAATTCAATACGATCAGGATTGTTCCGTTTATTTTTTGTTGTAATATAATTACGATCACCAGTTTCTGTGCATGCTAGTGTAATTTTTACTCTCATTCTTTTTTCCTCCTAATAGTTAGTTTGCTGCCGTAAAGGCAGGAAGTGGATCAGTGAACTGATTCCAGTCTTGCTGCATTTCCTCATCTGTTAGTAGACACTGATTAAGAGTAGCCTCGATTTCATCTCGGTTCATACCAACACCAATCATCACGATTTCTGTCATACGATCACCGTATAGATCATCCCACTTTTCCAGTAACTCCGGTTCTTCTTTCAAAATTTGTGCCTGTTCTTCTTTTGGATATGTCGCAATCCACTCACTCGCACCTTGAATCGTGATGGATGGACCGGCTTGTGAAAGAAGTCCTGTTATTTTGTTTCGAGAAGCGAGCCAAAAAAACCCCTTTGCACGAACGACATCCACTGGCCAGATTTCTAACCATGCCATAAATCGTTCTGGATGAAATGGCCGCTTTTGTTTGTAAACAAAAGAAGAAATTCCATACTCTTCTGTTTCAGGTATATGTTCATTCATTAGTTCTTGAATCCATCCCGCAGCTTGGCTTGCTTCTTCAAAATCAAATAACTGGGTATCTAAAATTTCAGATAGTGCAACCTTCGAAAAACTAGTTTCGATAATTTTAGCCCCAGGATTTAATTTGTGAATCACTGCCCTCAATTCTTTGACATCCTCACCATCCACCAAATCTGTTTTATTTAATAATAGGATGTTGGCAAATTCAATTTGATCAATGAGTAGATCCACAACTTCTCTCTTGTCAGATTCATCTGTTGCTTCCTTGCGGTCGAGCAAAGTTTCACCAGATGCAAAATCATACCAAAACCGGTTTGCATCAACAACTGTAATCATTGCATCAAGAAAACAAATATCAGTTAAATTAATACCAAGTTCTTCATCAATATAAGAAAATGTTTGGGCCACTGGAATCGGTTCAGAAATTCCTGTGGATTCAATGACCAGATAATCAATATCTCCTTGCTCAACAAGTCTTTTCACTTCAATAATGAGATCTTCTCGAAGTGTACAACAAATACATCCATTTTGTAGTTCAACAAGCTTTTCATCCGTCCTAGAGAAACCACCTTGTTTAATAAGGGATGCATCAATATTTACCTCACTCATATCATTGACGATTACTGCAATACGCTTATCTTCTCTGTTTGTTAAAATATGATTTAATAATGTTGTTTTCCCTGCACCTAAATATCCACTTAACACAGTAACAGGAACTTTACGGTTGGTCATTCCTAGTTCATCTCCTATAAATCGTCATTATTACGATTTTCATTTGATACTGCTGACTATTCTTTCTGCTGCATGCCTTGCCCCGGCAATATTTCGAGCTATAGGACCTACCTCAAGCTCTGCTAGTGGACCTGAAACGTACAAATGAGGGCACCATTCTAAAGAAGAATTAACAATTGGGTAGCCACATTCAGCACATTGTAAGTTTTCAACCTGAACCATCTGCTCAATAAGTTTTCCTCCAGATACATCAGGATGAAATCCTGTTGCTAGCACAATCGTTTTTGCTTTTAGCAAAGTGCCTTCTTCTTTTAATGTCAGTTCAAATCCTTCCCCGACTTTCATCTTAGGTTAATTTTATTTTTAATTAAAAATGTAGCAATTGTACAACCGTGAATGCCGCCTCCAATAATAATCCAATCGTACACACTGATCTCCTTCTTTTAAAACGTAATAATTACGATTTATATTCTAGAACATGATCATGAAAATTGCAAGCTCTTTTACATCATTATTTTCTTACATGTTTAGGTTCTAATTAATCGGGTATTCAGAATACTATAAGAAAACCATGGCTTTTCGCCAAGCCCTAAAACCGAAAGTCTTTATTTTCATCAATACGATTCTTAATTACAAAAAAATGCTGACAACAATGTGCCAGCATTTTTTGACATATTACATATTTACGCGTACAACACGTCCATTAAATTTTTGTGCCCAGTAGCCGCTAGACATATTAGCAATAGCTACTCCAGTTGAACTTTGTGATCCAATAAATTTGCCTCCACCTACATAGATACCAACATGTCCATCTGTTTTGTAAGTGTTAAAGAATACTAAGTCACCAGGCTGCATATTGCTTGTAGAAACCTGTTTACCTGCATATTTAAGTGAGTCAGTGCTAGCACCAACGCTTACTCCAATAGTAGAAAATGCCCAGTGAACAAATCCAGAACAATCAAAACGGCCGTTTGCTATATCATAAGAATTTCTTCCGCCACCAAATACATATACAGAGTTACCAATATACTTGTAACCAGCACGAATTAAATCATTTACCGTTCCATTCGGATTTACAGGTGTCGATTCAACAGGTGAAGAAGACGTGCTCTTTGCTAATTCAACAGATCCTGATGATGAATCATTAGCAGAACCTTGAGTACTTGATGAGCTTTGGGTATTTGTTGAGCTTTGAGCTACTGCTGCAGTTGCAGCCTCTTGAGCAGCTATGTTTGCTTCTTTTTGCTTAAGGCTGTTAATTGCCGCTAATTTTGCTGTTTCTTCATTTTTTAGTTGTTCTCTTAATTGATCATTTTCTCTCTTTTGAGAAAGGACATGCTCCTGCATTCCTTCTAATTCAGATTTCATTGCTTGCAAATCCGAAAGCACTTCAACTTTAGAAACCTTCTTTTCATTTAATTTCTGTTCGTCAGCTTCTTGCTGCTGTAACATTGCACGGTCAGCTTCTACAATCTTTCCAACTGCCATTGCGCGATTGACGAAATCACTAAAGCTAGTAGATCCAAGTAATACATCCATATATTCTACATTACCGCCACTATGTTGGTAAGAAATCGCACGTTGTTTTAAAATTTCAGTTCTTTCTTTGATAGCTTGTTCTAGTTCAGCTATTTCACTGTCCATTGCTTCAATATCACTTTGGGTTGTTTTTATTTTTGATTCAGTTTCTTCTATTTTTTTTGTATTATCATTAATTGCTGCTTCAACACGTTCACTTTGCTTTTTTAATTCTTCCAACTCTTGTTGAATTTTCTCAACATCTTGAGTAGCGTCTTTAATATTTTCCTGAATTTCTGTACGCTCTGTGTTTTCAGCTTTAGCCGAAGGAATAGCAAATGAACTTCCTAATCCTATCATGACTGCTAAATTCATGATAACTAGTTTCTTTTTCGACATTCTCTTCCCTACTTTCGTTTCTCTCGTACAATCAGTATTTTTGCCTATGTATCTATTAAAAATATTACTTTTTACTTACATTTGTCACAATTAGTAGTATATCATCAAAAAATGACAAAAGTATGTATATAATATTACATTTATGTTTCAAATATAACAAAAGACCTTATTATTCTACTAAAAATGGCACATGTTACACTGTACCATAGAAATAATTTGAATTCTACTATCTATCTATTAATTGAATCATTAAGAACTAAATGGTTATTATTTTGAGATTATTTAGATCACAGTTATATCTGTTTGCCAATATAAAAAACCTCCCACATAAAGTGGGAGGTTCTCCTATAATGCTTATTAAATTATTTCAGCTGATCTTCTACAACTTTGAGCCATGTTGTGGCCATAAGCATGTTTCCTGCGGAATTCATATGGACACCGTCTGTTGTTAATTTGTAGCCATTGTTATTTTCTAAATACTGAATAAATGCTTGATGTGTCGGCACGATTATTGCTTCAAATTGCTTTGCCATTTCATTAACAACTTTAACATATTTTTTTAGCATTTGGTTTCCTTGAGCTTGTAAATCTTCTTCTATTACAGTAGGTTCCATTAATATAATACGTGCATTTGTATGTTCTTTCACTTGGGTAAGTAGTTCTTTATAAATACGTTCAAATTTTTCGACATCTACTTGTTCAATTTCCGGGCGATCAAGTTGTCTCCACACATCATTGATACCAATTGAAATAGAGACATAGTCAGGATTAGGTTCAATTACATCCTTTTGCCACCTTGAAGCTAGGTCTGTAATACGATTGCCGCC
>DASQMK010000767.1:0-4205 GCA_035645575.1 Metabacillus sp. | reverse complement strand
ATTAAAGGCAATATGATTTTCGAAATCATCTTCTTCTTTAATTGTGGTTACTTTAATTGTTAATTGGAGTATTCCATAAGCACCATTACTTGACTCTCTGATCATTGTAGTGTCATCAATACCGATAACTCTATACGCTTTCTTCCCGAATACAAATCTTTGATCAAGATCAATTTGAAGTGTCTCTTCGCGTAACTCTACAAACACGAATAGTTGTCCAGTAGGGAGGGAAACATCATATTTATTAAACTCAATTTCATTTTTACTTTGCTTCGCTTTAGAACCTAAATCCATTGATGAGGCAATACAATCAAGTGAGATTAAATTGCCATTCCGATCAATCCATTTAAGTTTTCTATTACATTCTTCAACTAAAACTTTCCCAGCATATTTATCAAAGACTAGCCAAGTTTTTTTATCGAATTTAACATACGTTCCAATATTTAACCCTTCACTCGATGGTCTGAATAAAATTTCCCTTAGAGTTCCAAGTCTTTCGACTTCAATAACTCTCGCGTCTATTTCTGTAAGATGAGGTTTTTCGACACTGAAAACTTCTAACACGCGGAAGGTAGGAGATTCATGAAATGTAGATTCAATGAGGGCATTAGTGTTATTTGAATACGCTTCTCCCAAATCTTTTCCATTGATATCTATCCTGCGTTTATATCTATCAATATAATCGCTCATGATTATTCATCCTCTTCGAGTTTCCCAATCAAGTTTTTAACTATATTGATGGATTTAAATACTTCTCTTTTTATTGTCTTTTTATTATCTCCTTTAGAGACAGTTCTTTTTGTAGACTCAAGCGTAGAAAGGAGGGCGATGTATTCATAACCATGCTTAACCGACACAGCATAATCAAGTCCATACAATTCAAATAACAAAGAGTCAATATAGATTTCAATACCTTCATTTTTCTCTTCATATAAGGGCAGTATTTTAAAAATGCTGTTCACTAAATTGTTTAAATAAATTATTAATTTTGTATTGTTGTCAATCATGTCATCTTCTCCTCATTTAAATCGAGGAAGGTGTATTCAGTGATCATTTTGTTGACTTTTCTCTCTAAGTTGTCAAACAAAAGCCTAGTTTCACGTAACTGATTTGCCTGTGAATATATTTTGAAATCTTTATCACTTAGTGATTGCTTTAGATTTTCACTCGACAACAGGTGAGGCTTAATATGCTCTACCAACATCAAGCTAACGATAATCTCGACTTCAAAATTACTTAAATCAGATTGGATAACTTCATCGATAACTGTTAAGTCTTTTTTGCATTTATGAAATTTTGCCCTAGCGGATTTATAGTACCTAAATAAATCTTCTTTAATTTCTTCTTCTGTCATTTTGTATAACCGATAGTCAGTTATTTTTGACAGAAAAGAATCATATAATTCTGCAAGATTTGTCATGGTTAACACCCTCTTAAATTACATCTTGAAGTGGGGCATTATCCTCTAAAGAGATACCAAATTTAGTTTCAATTAACTCTTTTTTACGAATATCATAGAGCTTCTTTGTTTCAAAAAGTTCTCTAGCTTTTGAAATAAATGTATATTTCATAGCTTCTGGGAGAGAATTAATAAACTCTTCAAGTTCATATAAATCTTTTTCGAAAATACCATTAATATTTTCAGGATAGATGACATTCTGATATAGCTCTGTCAATCCAAATTGCTTCTGAACATCCTTATTTAGAATGATAAGATATCCTTCTTTAAATACTTTTGGAGCAAAGTTACTAATCGCTAAAAGTTCTGAGTAAGGGAATTTGTCTCTTTGTCCAAATTGTGTGAATTTCCATACTCGATTATTTCTTCCTGATCGGTGCGTAAATGCACCATTTGTGCCATTCATTACTTCAATCAAGTCATTATCGTCAAATACAACTTCTTTTTCAATTTCCTTCTCTTTTGCTTCCTTAAGAGCTTCTGCATCTTTTAACTCTTGATCAATTAAAGATTGAAGTTTTGCATTGGTTAGTTGACTAATATCCTCTTTTGAATACCCGAAATCATCTACTAAAATCTTAATCAAATCAGCTTTCTTCATTTGTTTAGCCATATTTAATTTCTCCTTTTTCTCAATATAAATAATGCGGATACAGTTGATGAAACTATAACCGCATTATTAATTAGTTTAGTTTGTAAATTTAACAAAACCGAATACTTTAGTACAAATAACAGCAATACCAAAGCGGTTAGCAACGAAATACTCTTGCATCATGTCAGAAGAAATTCCGCCATTTTGTTCTTGGATAATTGCTTCACCTTCGTTAATAACTTTAACCATTTTATCTGGGTTTTGTGGAAGCAACAGAACAAAGTCGTTAGAGATTGCAAATTTGTCCGTACCATATTCATGAGCTTGTTCAATTTCATAAAGTGGGATGCCTGCAATGTTTGCATAGTATCCTTTTGCATTTCTTTCATTGTTCAATTGTTCAGTAGTGTATTGTGGACTAAGCTTGCGAAGAGCGAGTTTAGTACCATAAACAGCTACTTTAGAGCCTGTACGAGCTTCAATGTGCATAGCCATTTCAATTAGATCATTTTCTGTAAATGCTGATGTGCCAGTAGAAGAGAAGGTGTTATGATATGTTGATCCGTATTGACCATAACTTCCCATAACTGCGTCAGCAATGCGCTGAGTAAGATCACGCTTAAATGATTCAGCAATACCGTTCATCATTTCCTGCCAGTCTACACGGCCAGCTAAGAAACGGTGGAAATCTTCACCGATTTTAATTGCATATGTATCAAGACTTACTGAGAACTCTTGACCATCACGTAATCTTTGTCTACGGATATTTCCGTTTCCGTCAGAGACTAGAGCTACACGGAAAATTTGATTTGCTGGAGTTTTAAATAGATTTGCGTCACCCCATGCAAGGTTTCGATACTCTGCAAAGCCATCAAATTGATTTTTTAATCCTTCTTGAAGAGTTTCATTAATAATTTCCTCTAGAATCTCGAAAATTTCTGTTTTATGTCTGCGGAAAGTTTTACGATCAATTCTTCCATCTCCTTCAAGAGAGAACTCCATCAGGTCTGCAAAAGCTTTACGCAGTGCATCATTTGCTTGATCTGCCGAAAAATTTTGTACTTTACCTTTAGCTAAATCGACAGCTAATTTCACAACTTTATTGTGCATTATTTTTTCCTCCTTGGAACTTTTAAGTATAAGATTTTACGATTTTGTGATTTAGATTAATTACGAGATACCTGAACAGCAAATGAACCCATGTTTAGATCAAGTTCATTTCCACAGTCTTCAATAACTGTAAAGACTACTTTGGCCGCGTCTAAATCTGTTTCTTGTGCAGGCTTTCCAATAAGACCATTTGCCTTAACAATTAATCTATCATCAACTGCTACAGTTCCAGCAAAAAGGTCAGTGGTAAGAGTGATAATATCTCCATCATATAAACGGTAGGCACGAGCGGCCTTTCCTTTTTCAATGCGGTAATCTGAGGTTTTGTCCTTTCTCTCATCATACATAACTTCACTGTTATGAATTAAAAGAACATCAAGAGATTTTTCTGCATCAGTTGCTAGTCTTGCTTTTTTTGTTTCACGCTCTCCTGGAATTAATCCTTCAACTACAACAAATACACCGTTAGTTGACTCAACTTCTTGTGTACCTTCGTTATTATAAATTTTCACTGATTCTAAGTTACCATTGTAACCTGCCAACATTTTATCTTTACGAACAATAGGCATTATTTTTCCTCCTATAATTTTATTGTTTTTTCATTATTAATTTGTATTTAAATCATCGAACAACTCTCCATATGGATGAGAGGGGGAGTCTTCACGCTTTCTTTCTCCATTTAATAGAGGTAAGTGAATACTGCTATTTGATTTTGTGGAAAAGTTCTTTTTATTTGCAAGTTTTCTTCCTAAGATTGCGTAACATTTTTCTTCAATTTCTTCAATTGAGAACTTATGAACATCCAAGTCTTTAACATCATTTTCAGTGAGTTGAAAATCATTAAAAATCTTTTGGACTTTGGATTCATGCTCTGCTTTTTCAACTTTAAGTTTAAATTCTCTCAGTTTTTCTAGTTCTGTCTGTGCATCTGATAGTTCAGCTTTTAGATTGTCAATTTCATCTTCTAAAGACTTAACTTGAGCATTCTCCTTCTGATCATTTTTAGGCTCTACATTTTCAGGCTCTTTCTGGTCTTCATTTTCA
>DASQMK010000766.1:0-9059 GCA_035645575.1 Metabacillus sp. | reverse complement strand
CTATGTTTGTTCCACTGAAAAAGATTCTACCTTTTTTTCCTTTCAATGAAGAATGTTAAAGGACATCCTCGCATAAAGTGTATTAATCTGCACGAGTTAGTTTCAAGTACGACCAATGATGAAGGAGGTCCTTATGGATATCTTAAAAAAAATTGAAAAGTACAGGGAAGATGAACAGCGCTTAAAGTGGGAAGGAACCTTCGTAGAGTATTTGGATATTGTAAAAGAAAAACCGTGGGTTGCCCAATCAGCACATTCCAGGGTTTACAATATGATAAAAGATGCTGGGATTGAAGAGATTGATGGGAAACGTAAGTATAAGTTTTTTGATCATCAGCTATATGGATTAGAAGATGCACTTGAAAGATTAGTGGAAGAATATTTTCATCCTGCTGCGAAACGTCTAGATGTAAGAAAGCGGATTTTACTTTTAATGGGACCAGTAAGTGGTGGTAAATCAACATTGGTAACGATGTTGAAAAGAGGACTAGAATCTTATTCTTTAACAGACCGCGGTGCTGTGTATGCTATTAAAGGCTGCCCGATGCATGAAGATCCACTTCATTTAATCCCACATCATTTACGTGATGATTTTTATCAGGAATATGGGATCAGAATTGAAGGAAACCTATCACCTCTAAATGTGATGAGATTAGAACAAGAGTACGGCGGGCGTATTGAAGATGTTCGAGTTGAACGGGTATTCCTATCAGAGGATAAACGGACCGGGATTGGTACATTCAGTCCTTCAGATCCAAAATCTCAGGATATTGCTGACTTAACAGGTAGTATTGACTTCTCAACAATTGCAGAATATGGTTCAGAATCTGACCCTCGTGCATACCGTTTTGATGGAGAACTGAACAAAGCGAACCGTGGGATGATGGAATTCCAAGAGATGTTAAAATGTGATGAGAAATTTTTATGGCATTTACTCTCTCTTACTCAGGAAGGAAATTTCAAAGCAGGTCGTTTTGCCCTAATATCGGCAGATGAGCTAATTGTTGCGCACACGAATGAAACCGAATATCGTTCTTTTATTTCCAATAAAAAGAATGAGGCTCTTCATTCTCGTATTATCGTTATGCCAGTTCCATACAATCTGAAGGTCACAGAGGAAGAGCGCATTTACGAAAAAATGATCGCAGAAAGTGATGTATCAGATGTTCATATTGCGCCACACACTCTTAAGGTGGCAGCAATGTTTACGATCCTAACTCGTTTAAAGGAACCAAAGCGTGGAGATATCGATCTTGTTAAAAAAATGAGATTGTATGATGGTGAAAGTGTAGAAGGCTTTAACTCAGTTGATGTAAATGAACTTAGAAAGGAATACAATGATGAGGGAATGTCTGGTATAGACCCGCGTTATGTCATTAACCGTATTTCTTCTACAATCATTCGTAAAGAAGTACCATCAATCAACGCTCTAGACGTATTAAGAGCACTAAAAGAAGGTCTTGATCAGCATGCTTCTATTTCGAATGAAGATCGTGAAAGATACTTAAACTTTATCTCAGTTGCTCGTCAGCTTTATGATGAAATGGCGAAAAAAGAAGTTCAAAAGGCATTTGTTTATTCGTATGAAGAGTCCGCTAAAACACTTATGGATAACTATCTAGACAATGTGGAAGCGTATTGTAATAAAAATAAACTCCGCGATCCATTAACTGGTGAAGAAATGAATCCAGATGAAAAATTAATGAGATCAATTGAGGAGCAAATCGGAATTTCAGAAAATGCTAAGAAAGCATTCCGTGAAGAAATCCTGATCCGAATTTCGGCTTATGCTAGAAAAGGAAAGAGATTCGACTACAATTCACATGAACGTTTACGTGAAGCTATTCAAAAGAAACTTTTTGCAGATCTAAAAGATGTGGTGAAAATTACAACCTCATCGAAAACACCAGACGAGCAACAGCTTAAGAAAATTAACGAAGTTGTCGCACGCCTCATTGATGAGCACGGCTACAACTCAACGTCTGCAAATGAATTACTACGCTATGTAGGAAGCTTATTAAATAGATAAAACGCACATTATATTACGGCTGGCATTTTATTGTCAGCTTTTTTGTCTTTAGGAGTTGGAAAGTAGAAATGGTAGAAAAATGAGTCTACACAGGGAAAAATCTTCTTCGATTTTTATAAAAAATATGAGCTTTTAGCTTGTCCTAAATAGGCTTGGGAACTTGTCTTATTTTTAAAGATTCCGGTTTAATTTTCTAAATTATTTGTCAATAAATCAATTCTCTTGCATAGGATAGAGTAATCCACAGAATTCAAATGTAGATGGAATTAGACTTTTTATTCATCCACGTTAATGTATGCTGATTATTTGAAAAATGTGACACTTTTTTAAAAAACACTGGAATTTTGAAAAACATAAGTCACTATTTAAGAATCCTAAAAAATTATTGGAGGGGGAATTGTTTATATGTCTAGTCAAGATCAGAATTTTGTAATCTCACAAGAAGATTGGACCCTCCATCGCAAAGGCCATGATGATCAAACACGCCATCAAGAAAAAGTACAAGAAGCTATTCGTAACAACCTTCCAGATCTTATCACAGAAGAAAGTATTATCATGTCAAATGGGAAGGATGTTGTGAAAATCCCAATTCGTTCACTCGACGAATATAAAATTCGCTATAACTATGATAAAAATAAGCATGTTGGCCAAGGTGATGGGGAGAGTCAGGTCGGTGATGTCGTAGCGAGAGATGGGTCACAAGCAGATGCGAAGGGTCCTGGAAAGGGTCAAGGAGCAGGAGATCAAGCGGGAGAGGATTATTATGAAGCCGAAGTTTCAATATTAGAACTAGAGGCTGCATTATTTAAGGAATTAGAGCTTCCGAATTTAAAACAAAAAGAGCGAGACAATATTGTCATTGAAAATATAGAATTTAATGACATCAGAAGAACAGGACTTATGGGAAATGTTGATAAGAAGCGGACAATGCTTTCAGCATATAAACGTAATGCTATGGCAGGAAAATCGAAATTTCATCCTATTTATCCTGAAGACTTAAAATTTAAAACCTGGAATGAAGTTGTGAAACCAGAGTCTAAAGCCGTTGTCATTGCGATGATGGATACGAGCGGCTCGATGGGTCTTTGGGAAAAATATATGGCTCGAAGCTTTTTCTTCTGGATGACAAGATTCCTGAGAACAAAGTATGAAAAGGTAGACATAGAATTTATTGCCCATCATACAGAAGCAAAAATCGTTTCGGAAGAGGATTTCTTTTCAAAAGGAGAAAGCGGAGGAACCATTTGTTCTTCAGCCTATCGAAAAGCACTGGAAGTAATTGAAGAGAAGTATAATCCAACAAGGTATAATATTTATCCATTTCATTTTTCAGACGGTGATAACTTAACATCTGATAACGCACGCTGTGTCAAACTTGTAGGAGAATTAATGAAGGTTTCCAATATTTTTGGTTATGGTGAAGTAAATCAGTATAATCGTCACTCAACCCTAATGTCCGCATATAAAAATGTCAATGATGAGAAGTTCCGCTATTATATCCTCAAGCAAAAAGCAGATGTTTTCCAAGCAATGAAAAGTTTCTTTAAAAAAGATGACAATAAAATGTATGCTTAACAAGTAAGCCCCAAATGAAATGGGGCTTCTTCTTTTGGTGTGCTTTACTGCTTTCACGTATAAAATTGTAATGGTGAATCATTGTGGATATATTTTCCTCTTTAAAAATCATATAATAAAAACTACTAGGATGATATAGAGGCATAATGTTTTTAACATGATACTTGGTGGCTTTCTTCTTGTATGCATTGCTTTATCATTTTTTATGGATTTTGGTGAAAAAGACGTAACTTTTATAATATCAGGTGTTATTTTATTGATTGTATCTGTAACTTTTAGACAATGAAATTTAAAAAGACATAGTTGACGTTACAGTTAAAATGAAATTTATCGCACAAGGTGAAATAGTTTATTTATCATGAGGAAAAGTGGTTAATGTCTGTGTATATGTTATATGAGTATACCAGTATAATTCTCACAAAACCCTTATGTTGTCATATAAAAATATTACTCTTTTCTTAAGAATTGTTGTTTTAATAAGTTCTTTGAGCAAACACTATTTTAGGTTGATTGGAGCGTAAGGTGCGAGGCTCCTGTGGGAGCAGCGTGACAGGTGAGATCCCGCAGGTGCCGTGCGCCGAGGAAGCTCACCGCCCGCCCCACGGAAAGCGAGCATCCTGGAGCGGAAATCAACCTTACCAATACTAATTTCATAGCAACATTGTTTGCTAAAGTTCCACTATTAAATCCTAAATGAAATGGGGCTTCTTCTTTTCTAAATAAAATAGTAAGCTTTATTGACTATGAAAAATAAATAGGAATAAGGTAGAATATAAATAGTTGAAATGAAAGGGGTTACATAAACATGACATACAAGGCGAGTGAGAGTCGCTATAAGGATATGAAATATAATCGTGTTGGGAGATCAGGTCTACTACTTCCTGCCATTTCTTTAGGGTTATGGCATAACTTTGGTGGGGTGGATTCTTTTGAAAATGGGCGAGCAATGCTGCGTAGAGCATTCGATTTAGGTATTACTCATTTTGATTTAGCAAATAATTATGGCCCGCCTCCAGGAAGTGCAGAGGAAATGTTTGGGAAGATCCTAAAAACTGATTTTGCTCCATACCGTGATGAATTAATCATTTCAACAAAGGCTGGCTATCATATGTGGGATGGACCTTATGGAGAATGGGGATCTAAGAAGTATTTAATTGCTAGTCTTGATCAAAGCCTTAAAAGGATGGGCCTTGATTATGTTGATATTTTTTACTCACATCGACCAGATCCTAATACACCGCTAGAAGAAACAATGGGAGCTCTTGATCAAATTGTCCGTCAAGGAAAAGCCTTATATGTCGGGATTTCTAGTTATAGTGCAGAACAAACAGCTGAAGCTGTAAAAATATTAAATGATCTAGGAACACCGTTATTGATCCATCAACCAAGTTATTCGATGTTCAATCGTTGGATTGAAGATGGACTGCAGGATGTACTTCAGGAAAATGGAGTAGGTTCCATTGCATTCTGTCCATTAGAACAAGGGTTATTAACGAATAAATATCTTTCTGGAATTCCTGCTGATTCAAGAGCAGCCAAAGAGAATACGTTTTTAACTGAAGATCGAGTAACAGAGGATGTGATTAGCAAAGTAAAACAATTAAATGACATCGCTCAAAACCGCGGTCAAAACCTCGCACAGATGGCTTTAGCTTGGGTACTTCGTGAAGGCAGAGTGACATCTGCATTAATTGGAGCAAGCAAAGTAAGTCAAATCGAAGAAAACGTTCAAGCTCTAAAATCTTTAGAATTTACAGAACAAGAGCTATCACAGATTGAGAGAATACTAGAGGGGTAATTCTACACACTGAAACCAGTATAATGCCTGGTTTCTTTTTTTCTTTATTTAATTAAACGTTTGTTTAAGTAATTTCTATCATACAATTCTAAAACTAATTTACAACTCTCATAGAAAAAAGTATGATTTTAAAAGAAACCTATGTACATCATATGAAAATAGGTTATAGGAGTGGAACGATGAAAGAATTGACATTCAAATCTTACGACCAATTTCAACAGTTTATCGAGCATAAAGCAATGGAAAAAGGAATCATGAAGGGACTTCAAGGTGATGAATTAACGAAATTCAAACATGATTTTCAAGAGAGAGCTAATGCGATGTGGAAAGAGAATGATTGTGATCATTGGGTGAAAAAGCATGGATATGTCATTATAAATGTATGGAAAGACGGCATCGGTAAAAGAAAAGTTACAAGAGGAAGACCTAGAAAATTGGATTCTGATAAATATTTACATTCCGTTCATGTAAGGCTGGATGATGAGGCTTATCGTAACCTAACGAATCATTGCCAAGAAAATCAAATCGATGTCTCGGAAGCCATTCGACGTCTAATTAAAACATTATAAAGAGAATTTAAAAGGAGATTCAAACAAGATATTTGTTGAATCTCCTTTGTGGTTGCATAGGAAATTAAAAAATGCGTTCAACTGTAATAAGTCTCGACATCCAGCTTGAAGCGCAGGACGTGCAAGTACAGTCGTTGCAACAAGATGTTGGATTTTAGACTGCAAGCACCTAGCCTCAGATCGTACAGGACGTCGCGTTTGTAACTGCCTCTAGGGTCTAGCCACAAATAAATTGAAGACAAAGAACGTCTTCTATTCATTTGCGTCTTATTTGCCAGAGGCTAATCAAGGCGCTTGCGCTTTTGAATTTATGAAGGAATTGTGAATAAATTTAGACAAATGCCATAATTTGAAAATTACCCCTTTTCTCGGTTTATTTTTTGTGATACATTAATTATTGTAGTTGATAATCAATCTCAATAATTGAAAAAGGCATATCCAGCAAGCGTCTTTTTTTTGTGATTTGATGATAATGATTATCAATAATGTATTTGTAATTTTATAGGGTCTTAAACGTTATACATATGAGATCACAAACATTTAAAAAGGGTCTTTCATTTTATATGATTGAAGTCGACTTAGTATGATCATTGTTTTAATTGTACTCTACTAAGAATATTCACGTTATGAGGGTTATAAATGAGACTATGGATTTTAGGAATTGCAGCTGTAGTCCTGTCTTTTATATCGCTATTTATCGGAGCAATTGATATTAAACCGAGTGATTTATTAGATTGGGAATCAGATGAAACACAGATTTTCTTAATAAGTCGGCTACCTCGGTTAATAGCCATTATATTAGCAGGGGCAGGAATGAGTATTGCGGGCTTAATTATGCAGTCTTTAAGCCGAAATAAGTTTGTATCACCAACAACTGCTGGAACATTAGATGCAGCAAAACTTGGTATCTTAATTTCAATGCTATTCTTTACGAATGTAACATATACACAGCAGGTGATTTTTAGTTTTGCCTTTGCTTTAGCAGGAACATTCATTTTTATGCAAATATTAGATCGTATCAAATTTAAGGATGTCATTTTTGTCCCATTAATTGGAATTATGTACGGGAATATTCTATCTTCCATTACAACGTTTTTTGGGTATGAAGCCGATCTGCTGCAAAATATATCTTCTTGGTTAATGGGGAGCTTTACTTTGGTTATTGCTGGCCGTTATGAGCTGTTATATGTAAGTATTCCAGCGGTCATTATCGCGTATCTTTATGCGAATAAATTCACAGTTGCAGGAATGGGAGAGGATTTTGCGAAAAACCTAGGCCTAAGTTATAAGCTTGTGCTAAATATTGGCCTTATTCTTGTCGCGATTATTTCTACAACTGTTGTGCTTACTGTAGGGGTTATTCCCTTTTTAGGTCTTATTGTTCCAAATATTGTCTCTCTTTATTTAGGTGATAATTTACGTAAAACCATTCCACATACAGCAGTGTTAGGGGTTGTCTTCTTATTAATATGTGACATTATTGGACGTATTATTATTCACCCTTACGAGATTCCAGTTAATGTAACGGTGGCAGTAATAGGCAGTGCGATCTTCTTAACTATGCTACTTAGGGGGAGAGCATATGCGAAATAGTACGAAATTAATTTTATTGGCGGCAATAGCGATAGTGTGTATTTTACTCTATGGCTTTTATGATATAAAAGGCGGCTTTGATTATGCATTTCCAAAGCGTATGCTCCGTGTTTCAGCGATGGTTGTAACAGGGATTGCGATTGCGTATTCGACTGTCGTGTTCCAAACGATTACACATAATCGAATTTTAACACCTTCAGTTATGGGCCTTGATTCTATGTATCAAGTAGTACAAACACTCATCTACTTTTTTGCCGGATCTATGTCAGTTTGGGTGTTAAATAAATATCTAAACTTTGGTGCCGCAATTATTGCGATGGTCGTATTTGCAATGATTTTATATCGATTCTTGTTCAGAGCGGATAAGCATCCAATTTATTTTCTTCTATTAATTGGGATGATTATTGGAACACTCCTAGGAAGCTTTGTAACATTCCTGCAAGTATTGATTGATCCTGTGGAGTATTTAAGTCTCCAAAACCGTTTATTCGCGACCTTCACGAATGTAAAGGCTGAACTATTATATATTTCAATTGGCATTTTGCTAATTGCATTTATTTACGGGTATCTCATTATGGGGAAGCTGGATGTGATGTCACTTGGCCGTGAAAATGCGATGAACCTGGGTATCAATTATGACGGTATGGTGATGAGAATTTTAATTTTGTCATCAGTTTTAATTGCAACATCTACAGCACTTGTTGGGCCAATTACGTTTTTTGGATTAATTGTTGCCAATCTTGCCTATCAGTATTTGGTGACATATAAGCATTCTATTCTCATATTAGGAGCAAGTTTAATCAGTATTATCGCTTTAGTCGGCGGTCAGTTCCTTGTAGAGCATATTTTTGAATTACGTACAACATTAAGCGTTATTATTAATTTTATCGGCGGTATTTACTTTATTTATCTATTACTAAAGGAAAGTAGGGCAGCAGGATGATTGAAATCAAAGGATTAACAAAGCAATTTGGTAAAAAACCTGTTGTAGAAGATGTTACTGTAACAATCGAGCCTGGGACAATTACATCGTTTATTGGGCCAAATGGTGCTGGTAAGTCAACACTTCTTTCTATGGTGAGTCGTTTATTAGAAGCAGATACAGGTGAAGTATTACTCGATCAAAATAGTGTGAAAAAGTGGAAATCCTCTGAATTTGCAAAACGTGTATCCATTTTGAAACAAGCGAACTACCTTAATGTCCGATTAACGGTACGTGAGCTTATTGCATTTGGTCGCTATCCTTATTCAAGAGGGCGTCTAACAGCTGAAGATGAAAAATTTATTGATCAAGCAATTGATTATATGAATTTAGTCGAGATGCAAGACAAGTTTTTAGATGAATTATCAGGTGGTCAAAGACAACGTGCTTTTATTGCAATGGTCATTGCACAGGATACAGATTATGTATTGCTTGATGAGCCTTTAAATAATTTAGATATGAAACACTCTGTTCAAATTATGAAAATCTTACGGAAGCTTGTGGATGAACTTG
>DASQMK010000765.1:0-13372 GCA_035645575.1 Metabacillus sp. | reverse complement strand
TGGATTAATGTAAGGTAAATTTGCATATTCTGGAAGTTCTACCTTCACTGTAGGTTCAATCCCCTTTTCATGAATCCAAGTGCCATCAGGCGTTAACCATTTGGCTGTCGTATATTTTACTGATGAATCATCATTAAATGCATTTGCCGTTTGAACCGTCCCTTTACCAAAGGTTTTTTCCCCTACAAGTGGTATTCCAGCTGACTGATTAAGAGCGGCTGCCATAATTTCTCCTGCACTTGCTGTACCGCCATCTACTAAAACGGTTATTGGAAGGTCAACATCTTTTCCGTTTTCAGCCTTGTAAATCTCCTTGGCGCCAGTTCGATCCTCTACTTGCATAATATTTTTCCCTTTTGGCACAAACAAATCTGACATGAGTAAGGCTTGATCCATTAACCCACCTGGATTTTGTCTTAAATCAAGAATTAAGCCTTTTACATTTTTATTTTGTAACTCTTCTAAAGCACTGGCTAACTCTTTTCCGGTGGTCTCAGAAAATTTTGTAATTTGTATTTTTCCAATATTGTCATCCATTACTTCTGAATAAACAGTTTCTAAAGGAATCGTATCTCTCGTAATAGTGAAAGTTAGTTCCCCTACCCCAGCACGTTGAACAAGGAGGTTCACTTTTGTGCCTTTTTCTCCGCGAATATTCATTACTGCCTCATTAACAGACAGGCCTTCAACAGATTTGTCATTTACTTTCAGAATAATATCTTTTGGCTTTAAGCCTACTTCTTCAGCTGGAGATCCTTTAATAGGAGAAACAATCATGATATTCCCATTGCTTTCTTGTATTTCAGCTCCAATCCCTTCAAAAGAAGAAGATATATTTTCACTAAAGCTTTTTGCTTCCTCAACATCCATATAAACAGAGTAAGGATCTTCTAAGGATTCAACCATTCCTTTAATGGCACCCTCAACAAGCTTATCTGTATCCACTTCTTTATAGTAGTTTGACTGAAGAATATCATAAGTTGATTTTAATTTTCCAAAAGGGTCGTCCTCTTGAGCACTTAGCATACTTCCATTAGGCTTAACAACATTGTATGTTACTCCTGCTGAAATAATTGCTGTTACAATTACTGAAATTAGTAATTTGCTGTTTTTCACGACTACTATGCACCACCTTTATGTATGTACTTATTATGTCTAAGCCAAATGAAAACGTCAATTAATTTGTGTAATTGTAAAAATGTGATTTTATTTTTTACATAAAACGGAAACGTTATAGCTAATCACATCATATAATAGGGGATAACTCATAATTAGAATCTAACCTTAGTAAAAAGAAACTTTCCATTCGACAAAAAGCACGATACTTTTTTATTAATTTATTGTAAAGTTTATTACACAAATGTAAATGCAACAAGGAGGTTTTCTTATGCAAATAGCAGATTACATTGGTAAAACTGAATTTGATATGATTCATTTTTCATTATCTTTAATAAAAGAAATTGATTTTAAAATTAACCAAAAAATCTTTTTTTACCAAAATCAAGTTTCAACTTATATAAATGATCAAGTGGAACGATATATTCATACATTACATGTTAAAAGATCACTTCAATTCTTATATAAAGCAGAAATTCATAAAATCATTAAACCAAAGCTTAAAATGCTTTTTGAAAAACATAGCTTATTCCATTGTATATAATCACCCACCATCCTGATTCATCATAAAATAAAGGATCAGAATGGAGGGGGAAATTTGAATTATTTACAAATGCTATCTCAACTCGGCATAGGCGGAGCACATCCTGGCGGAATATCTTTAACAAAAGCTATCTTTGAACAAGAAAAATTTCCGATCGATCATACAGTACTTGATGCTGGATGTGGAACCGGACAAACTTGCTATTATTTATATCAATTAGGCTATGATGTCATTGGCATTGATTTTGATCCTCTAATGATTCAACATGCAAAAAAACGGAATAAAGAATGTCAAAGCGAGATTTTATATTTACAAGAAGATCTATCATCTACTACACTCCTTGATCAATCAGTTGATGTCATCTTATGTGAGTCTGTCTTAAATTTCACAAAACTAGAAAATACATTAGTAGAATTAACAAGAATTTTAAAACCGAACGGTGTCATCATTGCCATAGAAATGATACGAAGGGAGCCTCTGTTAGATTCCGAATATACGGAGATTACCTCGTTCTATGGATTTCCTACTATTTTATCTATAGAAGAATGGAAAAAAGTCTTTAAACGATATGGCCTTTCTATTTTTAAAATTCAATCTAAAGTAGACTTTCCTTCCATTAATACAGAAGAACCTACCACAGAGTTCCATATTACAGATTCGACTCCACAGACAGCCTTTGAATTATTATCAAAGCATGAGCAATTAACATTACGGTACAGAGAAAAGTTATCGTATCGGATTCTTTTTGCAAGGTTAACAGTCTAAATCACGGAAATATGGTTATGAGTACAATCCCCCCTTGGCCACAAACATAAAATATTGAGACTATAAGCTAAGGAGGGATAAACATGTCACAGCATTATTATAATCTTTGCTGTCGCTATTATGGAAAAGATGTAAGAATCACTGATCGGACTGGCCGTGTCCATCTCGGTAGAATTTGTCGTGTAACTCCTAATAAAGTATATATCGAACCACGGATTCAAAGAGGTGGGTTTGGATATGGCTTTTATGGTCCCTATGGATATGGGCCAGCATATGGTATTGGACTAGGCTTTATTACTGGAATTGTTTTAGGTGGATTGCTTTTTTGGTAGATATATAGACTAAAAAAAGGGGAAGATGATTACCTTCCCCTTATACATTTAGTGGTTTGTTAAATTTATTAACGGTTTTACCTCTCCATATATCGCTACAATATCCTCAATTTTCATTCTAACTAATCCACTTGAAGAGGGTGCAACAAAATCTATCACACCTTCTACTATGCTCTTTTGTTGTTTACCCCAATCTGCTTTTTTACATTTACTATACTGAAGATAAACACCTTTTCCAACAAAAAAAGCGACTCTCGGTTTGTAGAAAGCTATTTTTTGCTTTAAGATTTCTCTTCCTTCACGATATTCCTCTTGTGTAATTTCATCAGCTGCCCGCGTTGGCCTTGACACAATGTTTGTAAAGCCATAACCCTTTTGGAGTAAATCTCCATCTTCTTCAGGACGATAAATTCGTTCTGTTAGACCCGATTCAAAAAGAATTTTCCAAAAACGATTATGTTTATTTGCATAGTTATGTCCTACTTCTCCTGAAACCAAACTTGGATTAAACCCAATGAACATGATGTCTAGATTCTTTTGCAGTTTGTCCAAACTTACACTCATCTCTTAACTCCGTATTATATTTTTTTCACTTTTTGAAAATACTCTTCCAATGTTAAGTCATTCTCATAAATGATAGCTGCCTTTTCTTTTCCTACATAACGCAAGTGCCATGGTTCATATTGATAACCTGTCAGTGTTTCTTTATTTTTAGGATAACGGATGATAAACCCAGCACGGTGGGCATTTTCTCGAACCCATTTTCCTTCCTTGGTTTCACCAAATTCTTCCGTTATCTCAAGATTCACACTCCGACTTGACACATCCATAGCTAGTCCTGTTTGATGCTCGCTTTGTCCAGGTAATGCAACAGCTTGTAATGCGTAATCTTCTCCTTTATCCTGCATTTCTACATTGAAAAGCCCTTCCTGTCGAGAGTATGATCTATATCCTGACACGGCAAATAATTCAATTCCATCTCTTTCGGCTAATTGAAAAAGCTCTTCTAACGCATCTGCAGCTTCTTTTCTTATATATTTTTGCGGAACATCTGCATCACCAAATGAAAACTCAACATTAGGTACAACTAAATCACTTGGTTCATAATTTGGAGAAAGTGAGTATTCTTTATTCACCATTACGAGCAAATTCGTCGGATTTTCAATGATGTTATCGCCATTTACTTGTTTTACTTGATTAAAATATTCAGATTCTAATAAAAAATCTTCATCTATTTTATCCTGTGGTTCATTTATTTCTTCTTCAGCATTCTCAACTTGTTCGGTTTGTGTGTAGTTTTGCCCTTGCTGACCACTAAGAAACGGCATTGTCTTAGGAAAATCTGTACAACCTGAAAGAGCGATTGGTAAAAGTAAAATAACGCTCCATTTAAAATAAAACATAATACCACCCTATTCTTGATCGATAACAAAGCTATTTTATCACTAAATACAAGCTAAAGAAATGATATTTAAGTATCTACATTCATCTTTACCTTTCTACCTAGCGCTTAAAACGTAAAAAGCTTGTTTTCTTTTCGACAAAAACTGTAGTGGTCAAATCAAGAATAGTTGAAAAAGAAAAAAGCATGCGATTTGCATACTTTTTCCAATAAACATAAAATTAATTAGCCTTTCTTAATAGCAGCTTCCAAAGCTACGACAATCATATCATTAAACGTTGTTTGACGTTCTTCAGATGTTGTTTCTTCTCCAGTTAAAATGTGATCACTTACAGTTAACACAGATAATGCTTTGCGATCAAATTTGGAAGCTAATGTATAAAGAGCAGCAGTTTCCATTTCGATTGCTAAAATACCATATTTAGCCCATTTTTCATGTTCAGCATTATCATTGTAAAACATATCTGCTGTAAAAACATTTCCTACTTTTAAGTTTAGATCTTTCTCAAGCCCTGCATCATATGCTTTCTTTAATAACTCAAAGTTTGCTGTTGGAGCATAATCTACTCCTCCGAATGTGAGACGATTCATTTGAGAATCTGTCGATGCACTCATCGCCAAGATCACATCTCGAACTTTTACATCTTTTTGGATTGCTCCACAAGTACCAACACGAATTAATTGTTGTACACCGTAACTGTTCATTAATTCATTTATGTAAATAGAAATTGAAGGAACTCCCATTCCTGTTCCTTGAACAGAAATTCTCTCACCTTTATATGTACCAGTAAAACCAAGCATTCCTCGAACTTCATTGTAGCAAGTCACATCATCTAAAAAAGTTTCGGCAATATACTTAGCACGCAACGGATCTCCAGGTAATAATACAGTTTCAGCTATTTCATTTTCTTTTGCACTAATATGTACACTCATTTTTTGACCTCCCAGCAAGAATAATAAAATCATTAATCAATTTACTATATCATATCCACTGATGACAATTAAATTTTTTCAATCATACCTTTTTCTTATAGAAAGAAAATATGTCATACATTTTTTGTCAGTTATACCTTTTTTACAATAGGACAAGATAAAATCGTAATCTCTTTAGGAGGGAAACAAATGAAGAAAAAATTAGAGCAGGCTATTCAGTATGCAAATGAAACAAACCCTGGTTCTAGGAATGGAACGCAACCACATGAATCAAAAAAACCTAGAAAACAAAAAACACATGCTACTAATAAAACAAATGAAATATAAGGAGATGTAATCATGGGGAAAAAGCATCGTAATCGCAATACACCTAAGAAAAATAATCATATCTCACCTGCTGTATTAGAAGCCGAAGAAACAGCTCATGCAAAGGAACATTCTTCTGGGAAGAGGAAAAATGGGCCTGGTAACAATATTTGATTGAAGGTAGGGCAAGTAAAGTGACGATAAGGCATCATCCAAAAGATGATCAAGATACCCGTTCGTCATTTTGCTTACCTAACTTGAATACGATTTATTTTTTTCCAGCCTTGAGGGTATAACTTGTAATAATATTGACCCTTTTTCCCCTCATCGATAAGAACGATGTCTCCTGTACTCAAATATCTAGCATTGTAATCATTTGGCATTCTGTCTGCAACATTGAAGGTTTGAAAAACCTTGTATAAGGCTTCCTTGTGATTATTTCCTTCCATCATAAAACGATAAACATCTTGATACCCTTTTTTATCTCCAAAACTTGGCGTTTGAAAAATGGTCACATCATACGTAGTGATTCGTTTTTTTAATAGTAAGGAATACACGCTCTCTCTCTCCTTCGCTAAGTAGTGTTATAACTATAATTAGCCACTCACCTGAAGGATTCCTTTCTATAAAAACCGCTTTTTTTGTCGAAAATATTTTTTATGGTTATAAATATCATGAGCCATACAAATCCTGCACTCCAACCAGCTAGCACATCTGTCAAAAAATGAACTCCTAAATATATTCTGCTTATCCCTATTAGAGTCACAAGGACAATCGTAATAGTTAGCACAATCATCTTTTGATTATTAGACTTAACTAAATGAGTTATCACTAAATAACATAAAAATCCATAGATGGCTGCAGAATTCATGGAATGCCCACTAGGGAAACTATAATGTGTTGCCTGATAAACTGCATCAAATGATGGGCGTTCTCTTAAAAATAATTCTTTTAGAAAGTAATTCACCTGTCTTACACTATAGAATAGGAGAAATAACCACACTACATCAATCCATTTCCGTTTTACTAAAAAAAAGATGGCAATCCCAATACAAATTGGCAAAGCATACTTAATCGAGCCAATATCTGTTATGAACAAAAATAGCTCTGTTGCAACTGGTAATCTAATTTGTTCAAAAAACAAGGTTACATTTGCGTCGATCGTAGAAAAAAACTCCATGGAATAAAAAAATGCGCAGAAGCCAAATAAAAGTAATGCAAGTACCACCAGTAATTTCATTCAATTTTTTCCTCCACTTCTTCCAATAGCAATTATTAATGATCATGCCATAAAATGAGAGTAATTGAAAGATGAATCATACCTATCATTGGAGTAAGTATTTTTTATAGAAAAAAGGTCAAATCTACTAATAAAGGATATAGACCTTCAAATTATGAAAGGGCTATATATTCTTTTTGATCAAGTAAATCTGACCTATTTTAGAGGTACTTTATCCTTTTATACTATTTAAACCTTTTTATGCTTTGCTTGTTCTCTATGTCCTGGGGCTGGTTTTGGCTTGTAGGCATACTCGCTTTCTAATTCGGTATCTTTATTTTTATTAGCCATTAACGCTTTTTGTTCAGGGCTATTGTGGTGCTTTTTTGACATCTATTTTCACCTCATTTCATTCCCTTATCATGTCTAGTCTTCCTATTGACCATCTGCCCCATTTTGGGTTACGCGTCGAATGTGCTGATCTTTAAAGTTATTTTCTCGCGATGCTCTCGCTTTATCATCCACTAGCTTTTTTTGATCTACTTCTGCAGAAGGTGTATTCTTTTTCTTTGACATAAAAGACCTCCGAAAATTTTTTTTGAAACAGTTATTAGTTTAACTAAAAAAACTATTTACATTCCTTTCTCGGAAGTTTTGATGACTCAATTGCTTTTATCCATCCCTGTATAAATCAAAATGGCATCACGTAAGAATTTTGCTACACCTGGTTTTTTCTTGTCATAGTAAACAGTGAAACGTTCATCATCAACATACATTTGACCTAAACCAGCATGTGCCTCTTTTGAATATTTCTCCCAATAAAAACTAATCCACTGTCGGTGTAATTCAACTGCTTTTTGTGCAAGATCTCCGCTTGGATCTCCTGTTTCAAAGGCTTCATGTAAGGTAGAAAGAACCTTTGAAGACAATTTTTCGATGTCATTATACTCCTCTTGACTCATATTTTTCATTCTATGATTGGACTGATTTATGGCTTCGTCCCCATATTTCTGCCTAATTTCTTGACCATATTTCTCTTCATTTTCATCAATTAACTTTTGTTTAAAGCCTTCAAATTTTTCATAATCAGACATTGTTAATCTCCCTTCCACTGTTTCAATTGTTTTTTTTACATTTGTAATCAGTTCGTCTAATTGATTACGTTTAGACATTAACTTTTCTAAATGTTCATTAAGGGCTTTTTTATGTTGAAAAAATGGTGATGTAATGATTTTCTTAATTGTTTCTAAATCCACTCCCAGCTCCCGATAAAATAAAATCTGCTGTAATAGATCTACCTCAGATTTACCGTATATGCGATACCCAGATGAATTAATTCTTGCCGGCTTAAGAAGGTTAATTTCATCATAATAACGCAGCGTTCTAGAGCTGACTCCAGCTAATTTTGCTAATTTTTGTACTGTATATTCCATCTACCTCACCCCTCAAAACCAACTATAAAGGCTGACGTAACGTCAATGTAAATAGGTTATTTCGATTTTTTTGATTGAGTTTACATGTCTGTTAAGATTCTGTTGAAGCTCTCTTCTTGCTATATAAAAAAGCAGGCCTTCTGCTATTTGAAATCATAACGAAGGCCTGCCTTAAAAAATTATTCACTTAAATCTACATTGTGGTAAACCTGTCTAACATCTTCTAAATCTTCAAGAGCATCAATTATTTTTTCAAATTGAGCCTTTGCATCTTCAGCAAGCGTAATATCGTTTTGGGCAAGCATTGTCAGCTCAGCTACTGAAAATTCAGTTATTCCTGCAGATTTAAATGCCTCTTGAACAGAATGAAACTGATCTGGTTCAGCATAAACAATGACAGAATCATCTTCTTCAATAATATCTCGAACATCAACATCTGCTTCCATTAAGATTTCAAGAACTTCATCAGATGATTTCCCTTCAATCCCAATAACAGCTGTTGCATCGAACATATAAGCTACTGAACCGCTCACTCCCATATTTCCACCATTCTTACCGAATGCAGCTCGAACATCTGAAGCCGTACGATTTACATTATTGGTTAATGCATCAACAATCACCATTGAACCATTTGGTCCAAATCCTTCATAACGAAGCTCATCATAGCTTTCTTCTGTTCCACCTTTTGCTTTTTCAATCGCACGATCAATGATTGCTTTTGGAACATTATATGTTTTTGCACGCTCAAGAACAACTTTTAAAGCTTGATTCGCTTCAGGATCTGGTTCACCTTGTCTAGCTACTACGTATATTTCGCGACCAAATTTTGCATAAATACGACTTGTATTTGCATCTTTAGAAGCTTTCTTTTCTTTAATATTATTCCATTTACGACCCATTATGAACACTCACTTTCAAAGATTAAATCTATCATTTACTTTAAGACTCGAACGTTTGGATGTACGAAACGCTTGTCTATTTTACTCACTTATTCTATTATACCTAAATTACCTCTTTTGTTAAGTACGACTAGATACAATTAATTATTTGCTCCATGCTTTATTCAGCTGCATCCAAACTTTTATCATAAACAAGCCAATCAGATTCGGAAATTTGATTAGAATAAAGAATTATTTTTTCCTTTACACGTTCATATTCCGTTCCATTCAATAATGTAGGTTGATAATCATTGTGAGTTGTGACAGATGAAACTGAAAATGGAATGACATTTATCTCCTTCTTTTCACTGAGTGTTCCATCATCGATATAAAATCTTTGCTGAAAAACAAATGTATCCTTATCAGAAGGGTTTTTATTCCCGCCAAACATAAAATTCCCTAAACTATATACGATAAATTTCCCATTGTATTCTTCAATTCCTTGGATAACATGTGGATGATGTCCTAGTATTAAATCAGCACCTGAATCGATACTAAATCTCGCTAGTGAGATTTGCGTTTTATTTGGAACATACTGCCTTTCATCTCCCCAATGAAAATGAATTAACACAATTTGAGCACCTTGTTCTCTTAATTTATCAAGATCTTGTTTAATTTGAGTCCTGATCTCTTTTGTATCCTGCCAGCCTTCATAGCCTAAAGCTCCGATTTTTACACCTTTTACTTCTGTTATGTAGTGGTCTCCATAGCCAAAGTATCCAACATTCGCCTTTTCTAGTGAATCCTTCGTATCCTTGTACCCTTGCTCTAAATAATCAAATATATGATTATTTGCTAAATTAACAGCTTCTATTCCACCAATTTTCAGGATTTCCGCATACCCGGGATCTCCTTTAAATCGAAACGTTTTATCAGCCTTTTCAGTTGAATCGGTCAAAGTTGTCTCAAGGTTGACCGTTGTAAAATCATCTTCTAAAAAAAGAGAATTCATCCCTTCCAGAAAATAAGGTAAACCGTTTTGAGTTGCTACATCAACGAATGATCCCTGATAATCGTAATTCTCATCTCTTCCTAAGGTAAAATCACCAGCAGCACTTATTGTGATTGCTGTTGTTTGTTTTACTAGTTCTTTTTCCTTGTGCCCATTTGTTTCTTTTAGTTCAGGAGTCGTAATTGTTTCAACTGGTTTGTTAGGCTTTATGTAATGAAACACAGATCCCACAATAATGACAAAGAAAATCATGGTGAGCAGTCTTCGGTAAACTTTTTTTAACCTTCTTCGCTTTTTCCCCTCCCTCGATCTTGTTCTTGACAGTGACGTATAATTCTCCTTCATCCCCTTACCCCTTCTCACTTCAAATACTAGAAACTATAACGAAAACCAAAAGCTTCAGTTTCTTTATACTATGAACTTTAAAATCCTGATAGTATAAATAAAAATATTTTAATATATTTATAACGAAAGGATCTAGTAATTTGTTACAAAAATTAATTCTTTTTTCCTAATCCTTCTTTTTTGGATAAAGTGAAACTTCCATAAGTGGGGGTTTTCTTCATCCCCCACTTATGGTTAGTTGAACTAATCGGACCTTTACGGGCAGTTATCCCCACCTACCTTCTTTGTAAATTCAGAAGTTTGAGAGGTAGGGGTCTTACTGCCCGTTAAGAGTGGGATAAATAATAAAAAGCAATTAAAGTGTATGCATCATTTAGTACACTTTAATTGCTTTTTACAATATATATTTTATTAACTATGTTTGTTTAAGATTTCCTCTATCACTTCTTTTATATTGACTATTTCATCTTCGTGAAGTGTAAATTTTACTAGTGATTCATCTAAATCTAGTGCTTCAGAAAATAGTCCAGTAATCCCCCTCGATTTTCGATCAACCTCAACAATTACCTCCAGACTTTTATCATCAATAAGGGAAAACATAAGTTCTACTTCATCTAATTTCCCATAAAATGAACCTGATGTTGGAATAAACTCAAATTCCTGTACAAATGGTAGTCTCTTTCTTACCTTGTAGGAAGCTGCTTCATTTTTCACTTTTCTCAGTGTAAATCCAAGCTCTTTTAAGGCTGTTAGCGTTTTTTCTACTAAATGATGTGGATGGATATTAACCATGTCTCGATCTGTTGGATCTATTGCACCTTTAATATCAACTCCAGTTTGCAGCCATACCTTCGTTGACCCAAGAGTCAATGGTGTATCTAGTGGAAGCTGAAAAGTGAATGGAATTGTTTTTGTTTCTCCAGGCATAACGACAAATGGTTCATTAAGTTTAACAGTAGCAATTACCGCTTGTTTGTGAGCAACCTTGTCATCTTCTTCTTTCTCATAATTTGTATTAATAGTTAAATAAATTTCATCAATTGATTGTTCAATATTCCCACCTTTTACTTCGATTATTCCTTCTACCTTATCTCCAACTATTATATTTGAATCTGAAAGCTTTGCATCTACTTTTGCAGACCCCACCCCAACACTAGCTAATATTTTATTAAAAAATGACATCGATTTTTCCTCCCTAATTAAGACACTTTTCCACATCTTTAATCAAATGATCAACTTCGTCGTAAGCTGTATCTAATTGCAGCATTTTCCGCAAGATTATTTTACATTCACTTGAAATCATTAATTCTTCTTCCCATGTTTTCTTCTTATTTGTTTCAGGTTCATATGAGGAATAAAGTAGAAATAATAGGAAATGTCCTAATGCGTAAAAATCACTCTTAAATGTGTTCTCTCTAAATAATCTTTTATCTAAGCGATTTAGTTTTTCTTCCTTGTCAACCTGATCTGATACTCTTCGCGCTAAGCCAAAATCAATAATGTAATGAGTGTTTTCATATTTTAGGATATTAGGGATTCTAAGGTCCCGATGGACATATCCTTTATTATGGATAATCTTGACAAGCTTCAGAACTTGATAAAGTTCTTTTAATGCCTCTTGTTCAGTAAACTGAACATTATCGTCAAAGATTAATTGCTCATAAGTTTTTCCCTTTTTAAACTCCATGATAATAAATCTTTTTTGGTTCATATCCATAAACTTTTCAAAAAATTGAGGAAAAGCTGGATGCTGAAAATCTTTTAATATCGTTGCTTCTCGTTCAAACGCCTTAATTCCCGAAGGATCGAGTCTCTTATACCTTCTTAATTGTTTAAGTACTTTTTGATTTTTCTGTTCATCTTCTACTAAATACGTAAAACCATAGCTCCCTTTTCCAAGTATTTCTTTTATCACATATTTATTTTCGACAGTTGTTAACGGAGGCAACGGTTTTTCTACAAGCTCTGTCCATTTCCTAAATAAGGCTTTCATTTAGCTGCTATAAGAGCTGAAAAAACTCCTAGATCCTCGTTTTTTCTTATAATAGTGATGACCATATTTAGATGGATGAACTTGTTTATGTCCTCGTCGTTTAAAGTCGCTTGAACTATACTTTCGATAAGAATGTGAATGTTTATTTGACATGAAAGACTTTAGGATCTTTTTCAACATGGTTAATCCCTCTCTTTTCTTACAATTAGATTATTATTCCCCTTTATATACGACACGAACAAACAAAAGTTTCACAATTTTATTTTTATCCCCATACAAATAGTAATGAACTAGTTTAATGTTTTTATAAAGGAATGAAAAATATGAATGAACAAAGCTTTGATGTAACAAACAGGGAAATTAATCAAAAATTACAAGCTATACTTTCTCAAAAATCCCCGCTTATCTTAACTCAAAAAGAAAGAGATGTCATAACCAAGATTAAAACCGCAACAGAATTGACAAATAAAAATAATATAACTCGTACAAAAGCTTACCTTTCATTTTATTCTGAATGTCCAGAAGTCCATTGGGCATTCCTAGCTCATATGGTCTCACGCAATGGTGGATACAATATGACAGATGTAAAAAGTTCGCTACTTGTCTCTTTTCTGTCTCAAACTCAACAAGTTAGCCTTTTTCAATTTCTAGAACGGGCAAATGCATTAATTTTTCATGATGCCTTTCCACAACTGCTTTTATATAAAAAAAGCAAAGAGGATAAAACATCATATTTTCATTTATTACCTGCTTTTTCTGTCTCGAAATTTATGATTCCGATTTGGATTTATTTTTTACAGAACAGATTCTCTTCAAAGTACCTTACGTATGCGTTAATTACAAATGAACAACAGTATGTTGAAAAACATCTGATTTCTTTAAGCAACACTAAACATTCGGTTCTTCACACACTCACCTATATCATACAAGAAGCACTAGGCTTTACACATGTTGTATTTCCGTATAAAAAGTATTCATTCCTACGAAAATATTCATTAGCGGGGATTGAGGTCCATAATTTTCATTCTGTTCAGACTCGAATTCAGATTGGTAAAAGGCTTTATCACATCCTTTTTTCTAAGCAAGCATACTCT
>DASQMK010000764.1:0-3450 GCA_035645575.1 Metabacillus sp. | reverse complement strand
ATCTTTTTTAAATCCTCTAGTAATTGATAAATTTCACCTTGACTTAACCGCACAGGCATTTGGTCGTATAATGTGACAAACTGTCCGCCTTCTTCATGTTTATGTTTCTCTAAATATTCATAAAGCAGATTCAATTGACTTTGCCTTAATGTTGATTCCGTATAAAATTGTTTCACTGTTTGTATTGAAAATTCATTCATCGAGGTATCAAACTCTCCAGAAATAATGGCGCCCTCAACTTTCATGTTTTCACCCCTGCTTTTTCTTTTAGCTTATCCTTATTGAGGTGAAATTACTTATTTCTATAGAAAATAGAGGCTACAAACGTAACCTCCAACGACAATGATTGATACTTATTTTGTTTGTGATAAGTCCACAATCTCTTCTACAGATAATGAGCCTTGGTATATTCGTAGTTCATCCATCAGTCCTTTATATGGTGTGTCCCACCAGTTAACACCTAAACTAAATAGTCCATTTGATGTTGTAAAGACATCTGGGAAATCGATTCCTTTAAACGTTTCTTTTCCATTCACATAAATCGTGATTTTCCTTTGATTAACTGTAAACGCAAGATGTGTCCATGTATTAGGCTGTATCGCTAGGCCTGAGTTCGCATCATACCATTCCGTTCCAGACCAAACCATTGTATTGTGACCTACACCTGCATGTCCCTTTGGTACAAGGCTGACCCAATGATTACTGTCTCTTGCCCCAAAAAACGTTGTCGTATATTCAGTAAGCTCTTCAGGCTTTAACCAAAGTGAAACAGAATAAGAATCACTGTCGATTAAACCATCTGGTAAACGAATTCCCGATTGTCCATTAAATACCGCTGATTTTCCAAATTCGGTTTCAACATAGTCGATTGTACCGCCATTGTTGTCAATCCGGTTGCCTGTAACTGTACCTTCCGCAACTGTCTTAGTGCTATCCATTAGATTCCCCTCAAATGGGTAGTATGCAATGATTCCATCTGGCTTTTCTGGTAAGACCGTAATGGAAAATTGTTTTTCAGTAGTAACATCACCTTTTATGATCGTTGCGTCAAGATTGCTGTAACTGGATCTTCGAAAGCCTCTGGTCTATTAATAACACCTGTGCCTGTTATCACATCAACGTTCGATGATTTCCAGAATATATTCGTTCCTCTTGTCCCCTCACTTGGAAGCGTTAAATTACTCAGTACCTTACTTGTATCTCCTAAGTCTAAGTCATTCTTTACATCCTCAATAATTTCCTGATCGGTCTTATCTAGTATTTTACTTCCCCAAAGGGCGACACCCTCTTTTGAAAGCACACTAAATGTTAACACATAACCTTGTGAAACCTCATCCCATTGACGCAAAAATACACCATCGTAGTCGTTTCCATCAATGTGTAATTCTGCTTGATTATGTCCTGTTTTCTTCCATGTTCCACTAAGCTCTCCACGAATTTTGTTGTTTTTCTCAAGCGTTAGATAAACCGGCTTTTTCACTTCTCCAGAAATATCCTTTTCATGATTAATCATTTGATAGGTTCCAATGACATCATCTCTTTTGATTTTTTCAATTGTTTCACCTGCATAACGGTAAGGAGCAATTACAGGCCAGTCATTTTTGTTCATAAACATTTGATGAACACGAATTTCATGCTGCTCCCCCTTTTCAGGAAAGCGTGTATGAAAGATAATAAATTGCTTACCTGTATCTGGATCATAGTAGGTTGAATTATGACCAGGTGAGATATATCCTGCACCTATCCCTTCCCCTGGATCGCCAATTTTCCGTTCGAACAAATGATTACCCATTAATTTTACGGCAAAGGGTTCGATTGATTTGTCATCAAATAATGGCAAAGTAGGGTCTGCCTTCACATTGATCATATCATTTCCTTCTGAATCATAATAAGGACCATCAGGATTTTTTGACCGAATAACTCTTACATTGTAGCCACCAGTCGTATCAAGTCCACCAAAAGATAGGTACATATAATAATAGTTTGTTTCTGGGTGATATTGAATATATGCCCCCTCTATTCTACTATGGTTTCCACCCAACAGCTTCTTTCCATAGCCTTGATCTGGTAATGGAAACCCTGTTTCAGGATCCATTTCTAAGATAAAAATTCCACCTGAATATGATCCATATAGCATCCATAGCTTTCCTTCTTCATCATAAAATGTGTGAGGGTCGACGACATTAGGATGAATGGTTGCATCATAAATGGATCCATCCTCACTTGGTTCTCCCCACATGCCTGATTTTAGGAAAATCCCTTTATCTTTGTAAGGGCCTTCAATATGATCTGCAACAGCTAGACCTAGAGCTGATCTTGGGGAATCTCCTTTACATGCGTTGTAATACATATAAAACTTTCCGTCCTCTAGCTGAATGACATCAGCTGCCCAAAGTGTATCCGATTGGGCCCAATCGAATGTTTCTTTTAATTCTTCTACGACATTATCAAACAATGGATTATTCACATTTGCACCAGTAGCGACAAGTTCCCATTTCATCAAATCCTTAGATTTTGCTGCTGCTAAGTGGGATCCGAATACATAGTACTCATTATCAACCTTTATTATAGAAGGATCGTGAACAGATGCGTTTGTAAATTCAGGAATATCAGGTGAA
Source organism: Metabacillus sp. (assembly GCA_035645575.1). Taxonomy (GTDB): domain Bacteria; phylum Bacillota; class Bacilli; order Bacillales; family Bacillaceae; genus Metabacillus. Next base: position 832 of record DASQMK010000764.1, on the reverse strand, counting down.
TTCGTCGATTGATTCATAGATTTTTTCTCCTTGACCGTACTTGTTTCCATCGCGATGACAAAGGTTGGAACCATGATAACTAATACGAGTATAGCAAGCCATTTTTTTATCATACTGTCATCTCCTTTCTTTTTTCTTAGTAAAACTTAGTTATAATTCCTGTTGCATAAAAATAGAAGATCCTCTACTTCTAGTTCGCTTTTTTGCATTTCTTGAAGTAGGGATCTTCTGCTGTTTGTTACCATTTTGATCCGCTTGGATGTGGGCAGTTTTTGTATGGTAGTTTTGTGCGAAATTCAACATAACACCCGCAATGCAGACAGGTTGTTTCACTAGAAAGAGAAGGACAGCTTAAGCAGATGTTCATTCTCTTTTGAAATAGGGAATCATTTACTAGGTTAGTTTCTAACTGTAATTGTTCTTCAACAAGCTTAGAAATTTGTGATTTTGACCTGCGTTCAACTTGAAAACAGCCTTTACAGTTTCTTTTTGTGTCAGCTTCCATCATGATGCTGTAATAAGTAAAACGGACATAGGCGGCATTTCGAACGATAGTTCATTCTCGTTTATATTTAATCTTTCAAATGAAACTGGTTCAACGGCTGTTGGATTTTCAAATGTATTTCGGTCATTCATATTTTCTGATGTTAAAATTGTTCCGTTCACATTTGTTACATTTTTATCTAATAAACCTCTTAATTCGATTGACACAGGTGCTGAGTCCTGATTACTTAGGTTACACAAGGTAATATTCACTTTACCTTGAGCGTTCTTTGAAGCTGATAGATGAACAGAAGGAATTTCATCCTTTTGACCCTTTAATGTTGTGGTT
>DASQMK010000763.1:0-2522 GCA_035645575.1 Metabacillus sp. | reverse complement strand
ATTAAGAATCCCCAGGTCAAACGATTGAAAAAGACGGCAAACTTTATAAAGAATACTTTGGATCTGCCTCAGAATATCAAAAAGGCGAAAAGAAAAATGTTGAAGGAAAAAAAATGTATGTGGAGCACAAAGGGGCTTTACAAGATACATTAACAGAAATGGAACAAGATCTTCAATCTTCTATTTCATATGCAGGTGGAACGAGCTTAGATGCAATTCGCCACGTTGATTATGTTGTTGTAAAAAACTCAATTTTTAATGGTGATAAAGTATTTTAATTCGTAAGAGAGGGACTATTTAGGATAGTCCCTCTCTTTTTTATATTTTACGACCTTTATTCCGACACTAATTCTTTTACCCTTCCAACAATTCCAGACTCCAGCATAACCTTTATACCATGAGGATGTGTTATTGAATTTGTTAGGATTTTTGCGACAACACCTTCCGTTAGCTTTCCTGAACGTTGATCTTGCTTTTGGACGACTTTTACAGTTGCTCCTATTTTGATATCAGCTCGTTTTGTTCCTTGCATAAACTTCCATCTCCTTTAGTTTTCCTTAGTATAACAAAAAATGTGGTCTTGAAAAGTGACGTATTATAATACATTTCAATACGTTAGCTGTTTTCGCAAACATTATTGCTTTATAAAAAGTGTTGGGAATAGAGTTGATTTCCGCTCTAGGATGGTCACCTTAAGTGGGGCTTGCGGTGATCCTCCTCGGCGCCAGCGCTGCATGAGTCTCACCTGTCCCTCTGTTCCCACAGGAGTCTCGCATATCCGTTCCAATCAACCTAAATAGTATTGTTCATAGATAAAAACAACCATCTTAGAAAAAATCATATGTAAAGAAAATGTAAAGATTTTCGATTATCCTTGATTCTTGTCACCATCTATTATAGAATTCCGATATCGGTTTCCGATATTGATTTTCTACAATGAATTCGAGGAGGTGATTCATTGGAAGATAAAGTATTACGTAAGCTATTTTTAGGGTTTATTCATATTCATATTTTACATCATGCGAAAGAACACCCTATCTATGGTGTATGGATGGTAGAAGAGCTCAGGGAGCATGGCTACAATATTAGTTCGGGTACTCTTTATCCTATTCTACATTCAATGGAATCAGACGGACTCCTCATTAGAGAGGATCGAAATGTTGAAGGAAAAATTCGAAAGTACTATACAACTACAGAAAAAGGAAATGAAATTTTGATTGAAGCTAGAGCGAAAGCCTATGAGCTCTTTAAAGAAATCAAAGACTAACAAAAGAAGGTGATAAAATGGACGAAAAGAAAGATAGAGGATTGAGGTCTTTATTAGAGATCCTCTTAGTATCAACTAGGTTAGGTTTCACATCATTTGGAGGCCCTGTTGCCCACTTAGGGTACTTTCATAATGAATATATCCAAAGAAGAAAATGGATGGATGAGAAAAGCTATGCAGACTTAGTGGCTTTATGCCAATTCCTTCCTGGACCAGCAAGTAGTCAGGTCGGGATCGGAATAGGAGTCATGCGTGCAGGTTTACTAGGTGGAATCATATCATTTATTGGGTTTACATTACCCTCTGTTATCGCACTTATTATCTTTGCTTTGATTCTCCAAGGCTTGGATGTCGCGGACATAGGATGGATTCACGGTTTAAAAATAGTTGCCGTTGTCGTTGTTGCTCATGCTATTTTAGGAATGGCTAAAAACCTCACTCCAGATCTAAAACGAAAAACAATTGCTTTATTAGCTCTAGTTACAACGCTATTATGGCAGACAGCTTTTACGCAGATTGGTGTAATCTTAATTGCCGGGCTTCTTGGTTTTTTATTATATAAACAGCATAGTGAATCAGAAGATTCAGATATTCGTGTTCCAATTTCAAAATGGTTTGCAACATTCTGTTTAGTGTTATTTTTTGGACTACTCATTCTTTTACCAATTCTTAGAGAAGCTACCACCCTTAACTGGATCGCGATGTTCGATAGCTTCTATCGTTCAGGATCTTTAGTATTTGGTGGAGGTCATGTTGTATTACCTTTACTTGAACGTGAATTTGTACCGACAGGTTGGTTAAGTGAAGAAGCATTTCTTGCTGGTTATGGCGCTGCACAGGCTGTACCAGGACCACTTTTCACATTTGCTGCCTATCTAGGAGCTGTTATGAATGGTTGGCAAGGCGGATTATTAGCAACAGTAGCGATTTTCTTACCTGCCTTCCTTCTCATCTATGGAACCCTTCCATTTTGGGACACATTACGTCGTAATCCTAAAATTAAAGGTGCTTTAATGGGAGTAAATGCAGCTGTTGTCGGAATCCTAATTTCTGCCTTTTACCATCCAATTTGGACCAGCTCGATTTTATCACCTATCGACTTTGCATTTGCAGCTATTCTCTTTAGCATGCTTGTCTATTGGAAGCTCCCACCTTGGGTTATTGTTATAACTGGTGCTATAGGAGGATTTATATTATCTCTTCTTTAATAAATAAAAGAAAAAATCCCCTCAAACTTAGCTATTTTGCTACAGAG
>DASQMK010000762.1:0-3773 GCA_035645575.1 Metabacillus sp. | reverse complement strand
AACTTCCATTAATCTTTGGAAAGGAATAGGCTTTAATACACTTATTTTCTTTGCAGCTGTTATTGGAATCAATGATGAATATTATGAAGCAGCAAGACTTGATGGAGCTAGTAAATGGCAGCAAATGATGAAAATAACACTGCCGCTTATTACACCGGTCATTATCCTTTTAACTTTGCTTAGTATCGGAAGAATTTTCTATGCGGATTTTGGGCTTTTTTATCAAGTGCCAATGAATTCCGGGTCCTTATATGAAACAACAAATGTAATTGACACTTATGTGTTTAGAGGGTTAATTGGACTTGGTGACATAAGTATGTCCACAGCAGCAGGTGTATATCAATCGTGTGTTGGTTTTATTCTTGTCCTTGTTGCGAATTTAATTGTAAGAAGAATTAGTAAAGATGATGCATTGTTCTAGGGGGGAAGAAAAGTGAAAAATGAAGAAACGAAATTGCAAATATTAAGTCATACAGTCATGATTATTCTTTCGTTAATGGCCATTTTACCTTTTGTATTACTGATTATTTCATCGGTAACAGAAGAAAGTGTCATCCTTAAAGAAGGATATAGTTTTTTTCCTTCAGCCATTAGCTTTGAGGCTTACGAATACTTATGGGGGATAAAAGATGCCATTACAAGATCATATGGTATTACGATTCTCATCACTATCTTCGGGACAATTGGCAGCTTAGCTGTATCTTCTCTACTAGCTTACCCTTTATCAAGGAAAGATTTACCAATGAAAAAATTTCTATCTTTTATCGTATTCTTTACATTATTATTTAATGGAGGGTTAGTTCCAACTTATTTTGTTTATACACAAGTTCTTGATTTAAAAAATACAATTTGGGCACTCATCTTCCCAACAATCTTTTTAAATGGTTTTTATGTATTACTTATGAGAACTTTTTTTAAAGAGTCCATACCGGATTCACTTATTGAGTCTGCGAGAATAGATGGAGCAGGTGAATGGAGAACATTATGGTCGATTGTTCTGCCGCTTGCGACTCCAATTATCGCAACGATCGGTTTATTTCAAGCAGTTATTTATTGGAACGACTGGATGAATGGTCTCATTTTCTTAACAGACACCAGATTGTATAGTCTTCAAGTATTATTAAATCGTATTTTGGAAGACATTCAATTTTTAAAAACCTCTGACTTAGGAGGGCAGGCAGGTGATGCAATGGCAAATCTTCCTAGTTCCTCGGTTAGAATGGCGATTGCTGCAATAGGGGTTATACCAATGTTAATCGCCTATCCATTCTTCCAAAAGTACCTAAAGAAAGGTATTGCAATCGGCGGAGTAAAAGGTTAAATTTAATTAAAATTTTTGAGCCCAATTATTGGGCTTTTTCCTGTTATTTTAATTTTGAATATTCGAAATATTAATGGAGGCGAATATGGTTATCATTTATTGAATGAAAAAGTTTTTAATTATCTTTTCGGAGGGTTACTATGATTAAAAAAATATCGAACCGATTATCATTGAACTCCATTCGTTCGCAGCTCATTATCGTCATTTTGTTTATGATACTGCCATTAATCGCATTCTTAATATACAGTAATTCCTATGCCGGTGTTGTCGTACGGAATCAAGTTAAAGATTCTTACTACAATATGATGACTGTTTATATGAAGCAAATTGATAAGGATTTGGAAAGTGTGATGTCATATATTCATAACTATATTGCGCTGGATGCTAATTTCCTTTCAATGGAAGAGGCAAGTTCAGAAGAACGGTATATGAACGGAAAAATACTGGTGTCTAATGAACTGAACAAAAAAATTATGATGTTTGAAAAGGTGGATGCTTTTTTTACCTATTCAAAGAAACGAGATGATTTCTTAGATGTGTACAATGATCGGCCATCATATGAAGACACAATTAAAATTAAAGCTTACATTGCGAGTTTAATAGATAAAAATCTGGAAGATAAAAATAATCAATATAAACAATGGAAATCCTACGAAATTGGCGGTAATTATTATTTGCTATATATAGTGAAATCAGGAGATATGTATTTTGGTGCATGGATGAATGTAGCAAAACTGATGCTTCCTATTGAGCCAATTGATTTAGGTCCTCAAGGAGGGACATTATTTACCACTAATCAGGGCATACCCATGACAAACAAAGAGCTGGTAGAAAAAAGTAATATTGACTTAAAGGCGAATACCGATAGTACAAAAGATGACTTTGTCGTAATTAATCAACAGGCGGAAATGGGTGATTTTAGACTTGTTTCGATCATTCCTAATAATAAAATATTGGAAGGTATTCCTGTCCTACAACGAATAAGTCTGTTCTTTCTCCTGTCTTTATTTTTAGTTATTCCAATTGGCTTTATTGTATTAAGAAAGATCATTCTTAAACCAGTCTATCGCTTAATTTCTGCTATGCAAAAAGTACAAGACAACAACATGGATATTCGAATGAAGGAGTACAAGACATCAGATGAATTTATGTTACTGAACAATTCCTTTAATAGTATGTTATCTCAAATTGAACAATTAAAAATTGAAGTATATGAGGAGCAGATTGAAAAGCAAAAAGAGGAATTACAACGATTGCAGCTACAAATGAATCCGCACTTTTTTATGAATGCCTTGAATATTATTTTTAGTTTAGCAAAAATCAGGGATTACAACCTTATCAGTGAAATGTCATTATGTTTAATTCGATACTTCCAATTTATTTTTAGAGATAATTTAACTTTCGTTAAGCTTAAAGACGAAATAGAACATACCAAAAACTACCTTCGTATACAGGAATTGAGGTATCCAGAAAAGTTTACGTTTACGATCTGTGCACCGAATAGTTTAAGTGATACATTAGTACCTCCGCTTTTTATTCAAATATTTGCAGAAAATTCGATAAAGCATGCTGTTACATTAGACGAATCTGTGCATCTCTCAATTAACATTGATTGTATTGAGTGTGAAAACGTGTCATACCTGAAGGTGATGATTGAAGATACAGGAAAAGGTTTTCCAGTACATATTTTAGAAAAACTAAAAAGCAATCAAGGTATTGAAAATGCAAAGGGAGAACATATAGGGATTTCAAATATTACAAGAAGACTGAGATTATTATATCAAGATCATGCAAGCATAGAGTTTAAGAATAATAAGCCAAACGGTGCTGTTGTTGAAATGATGCTACCTTTAAATCCGGAAATCACTCAAGGGGGGATGTGCTATGTTCCAATTGCTAATCGTTGATGACGATGTTCTATTTATTAAAGGATTAGAAATGGATATAGACCAGGAGAAATTTAACATAGGGCATATTTTTAGGGCCTACAATATCCGGCAGGCAAAAGATATATTAAATGAACAAAAGATTGATATTATCTTGTGTGATATTGAGATGCCGCAAGGGAATGGGTTGGAGCTGTTAACCTGGATAAGGGAGAATAATATTCATTCTGAATGTGTCTTTTTAACGAGCCATCAAAAATTCAGTTATGCAAAACAAGCTATTCAATTGGGGAGTATTGATTACTTGTTAAAACCTGTTTTGAAGAATGATTTAGAGGCTGTAATGTTAAAAGCAATAGATACAATTAGTAAAACGAAAGAGATAGAACTGGCAAACCATTATAAAGAATTATGGAATCGGCATCATCCTTTAATTATCGAACGTTTCTGGGTTGATTTGATAAATCAAACGATATCCAGTGATATGGAAACAATAAAAAAAGTTGTATCAGAGAGAAACATAAGTTTAACTGAGGAGATTATATTCCTGCCGATATTGATCGGTG
>DASQMK010000761.1:0-1506 GCA_035645575.1 Metabacillus sp. | reverse complement strand
ACAGAGGTAAAATTCATAACAGAAGATCAGGAAATAACTGTTCCTCTTTCTAAAGCTTACAATTTGCTTTTCGGATTCAGTAAAGAAGGTAAGCCATTAAAAGAAGACGGACCCATACATGTATATTATGGTGATGGATCAAATGTTGAAAATCCAATTAAAAAAGTAAAAGAAATCATTGTACAGTAATATCCGCCTGAAAATGAGCTAACCACATTTGTTAGCTCATTTTCTATTTTCTAGCGAGACAGTTCCCCATCAGAGCAAATCTGCTGCTAACTGTGCTAAACCTGACCGCTCACCTTTCACTAATTTTACGTGTCCTGCAATTGGTTGATCTTTGAATTTCTCTACCACATAAGTAAGACCATTGTTATATTCGTCTAAATATGGATGGTCAATTTGCTCAGGATCTCCCATTAAGACAATTTTGCTTCGTTCCCCCACTCGAGTTAAGATCGTTTTCACTTCGTGTTTTGTTAAGTTTTGTGCCTCATCGATAATGATAATTTGATCAGGTATACTTCTTCCCCTTATATAGGTTAACGCCTCTACTTCTATAGAACCCATACCTGCCAAAATGGCATCCAACTCTCCTGGTTTTTTCGTATTGAAAAGATACTCTAAATTATCAAATATCGGTTGCATCCATGGTCTTAGCTTTTCCTCTTTTTCGCCAGGAAGAAATCCTATATCCTTTCCAACCGGAACAATCGGGCGAGCTACAAGCAACTTTTTATATGTGCCTAAATCTTCTGTTTGCATTAGACCCGCTGCTAATGCAAGCAATGTTTTCCCTGTCCCTGCTTTTCCAATTAAAGTAACTAAAGGCAAGTCCGTTCTTAACAGGAGCTCAAATGCCATTGTTTGTTGAACATTCCTTGGTCTAATACCCCAAATATGGTCATGATCAAAAACAAGACGTTGTATTTTCTTCCCTGTATGATCTACTTTTCCTATTGCGGAAGAAGATCCACCAAGGGCATCCTTCATGATGACAAATTGATTCGGGTAAAACGGATGATTTGTTATTTCAGATAAAATCAATTCATTTTTTTCATAAAATCGATTTAAATTTTCTCCACTAATATACAAATCGAGAAAACCTGAATAAATATGATCAATTTCAACGACACGATCACTAAGAAAATCCTCGGCTATCAACCCAATTGCATCCGCTTTAACTCGAACTAACGTATCTTTACTAACTAAAATAACAGCTCGGCCACCTTCCTTTGTTTGCTCCTCTAATGATAAGTTTTTTGCTACAGCTAAAATACGGTTATCATTTGTTTTCTCAACAAAAATCTCTTGCAGCTGGTGAAATGACCGATGGTTAAGTTCTATCCTTAATGTGCCACCATTTGGTAATGGTATCTTTTCATGTAATTTCCCTGTTTCTCTTAGTTGATCAATTAATTTAGAAACTTGTCTTGCATTTCTGCCGATCTCATCCATATAACGTTTTTTTGAATCCACCTCTTCTAGGACTACTGCAGGGATAAC
>DASQMK010000760.1:0-2972 GCA_035645575.1 Metabacillus sp. | reverse complement strand
GCTCCCCACTCTAAGTTTGCATTTATTTCCTAATAAAGACGTAAGTGTTCCAGAAGTGAATTTTCCCTTCTCCCATCTTAACGACACTTCAAAACCGCCTCTTGTACGTAACCCCTTAACATCTCCTACATCCCAAGCCTTCGGTAACGCCGGTAACAAATGAATTTCGCCTTCGTGGCTTTGCAGTAACATTTCAACAATTCCTGCGGTTCCACCAAAATTCCCGTCAATTTGAAATGGTGGATGATTATCAAATAAATTTGGTAAAGTAGAATGTTTAAGTAGTTCTAGAAGATTCATATAGGCAAGCTCTGATTTTTCTAATCGAGCCCACATATTAATGATCCATGCTCTACTCCAACCGGTATGCCCCCCACCATAATTCAATCTTCGTTCTAACGTTACTCTGGCAGCTTTGGCTAGTTCAGGTGTTTTTCTAATCGTAATCTGATTGGCCGGATGCAAACCAAACAGATGTGAAATATGCCGGTGGCCAGGTTCCTTTTCCTCATAATCCTCTAACCACTCCTGAATTTGACCATGTCTTCCAATCTTCATCTTCGGGATTTTCTCTAGAGTTTCTTCTACTTTCATTCTGAATAGTTCATCAATCGAAAGAAGTTTGCTCGCCTCTATACAACATGTAAAAAGTGCGTGTAAAATTTGATTATCCATTGTTGGTCCAAAGCAAATAGTACCTGACTCCCCATCAGGCAGGATATAAATATTCTCCGGAGAAACAGATGGTGAAGTAACGAGTTGACCATCTTCTGTCTCTACTAAAAAGTCAAGGAAAAATTCTACCGATTCTTTAATCGTGTTATATTTCTCCTTTAAAAAACAAATATCACCTGTAAACTGATAATGCTCCCACAGATGGAGACATAACCATGCAGCCCCCATAGGCCATGTTGTAGCAGGGAGGTATATATCTTGTGGTGCGGTATCAGCCCATATATCTGTATTATGGTGTGCAACAAAACCTTTACAACCGTACATGACTTTTGCCGTATGACTACCTGTTATCCGCATTCTTTCAACCAAATCAAAAAGTGGTTCATGACATTCAGATAAGTTGCATACCTCTGCCGGCCAATAATTCATTTGAGTGTTGATATTAATGGTAAATTTACTATCCCAAGGTGGAGTCATTTTATCATTCCAAATCCCCTGTAAATTAGCAGGCAAGCTTCCTTTTCGACTACTTGAAATAAGTAAATACCTACCAAACTGAAAATAGAGCTCTATTAACCCATTATCCTCTAAACCCTTTTTTACTCGTTCTATTCTTTCTGGTGTCGACAACCATTCTAGATTTTTATTCTTTTTTGGTAGATTTATTTCTACCCTGTTATATAAAGCATGGTATTCATCTAGATGTTCTTCTTTTAAAATAGAAAAATCTTTCTTTAAAGCAGCCTTAATTTTGTCGAAACATACAACCTCTGGATTTTTATGCCGAAAAGTTGTTTCTGCAGCAATAAATAACGTTGCCGTATCAGCATTTGTAATGACCAAATGCTCTCCAATTGTTTGAATTGTACCGCCATCAGTCATTGCTGATAAAACAACACTAAAGTCAGATCCACCTTTTCCACCACATGAACCTTGCATTACGATACTGTGTTGATTTACTCCCCGAACCTCATCTACATAACGCCCTTTTTCTCTAGTTAATCGTGCGGAAAAAGAAATGGCTCTACCTTGGTCAGCACTTAAATGAATGATCATTAAATCAGAAGGGAAGCTTGATATCAATTCTCTTTTAAAATGAATTCCATCCGAAAAATAGGAAACTGTTACCATTCCATTTTCAAGATCAAGTTCTCTGGAGTATTTTTTTCCATTTTGGTGACCTAAGTTGAGAATAAGTTCTCCTAAGGTCATATAATGACTTTGCGTTGGTGGAGTGGCAGACAATGCAAATTTTGCTAATTCATGAGTCTCACGTAAATAACCTTCCTTTATCAAGCTGCGAATTTTTGGTAAGTACGTATATGCATCCGGATTATTTCGATCTCTAGGCCCTCCGTACCATACGGAATCTTCATTTAATTGAATACGTTCAATACCCGTATTCCCGTAAACCATTCCACCAAGACGGCCGTTTCCTATTGGAAGTGCTTCATTCCATTCGTTTGCGGGTTTTTTAAACCAGATTCGATTCTGATTCAAATTATCTCGCCCCTCTCACTATCAACCTATCTTTCTACGATCTACTCTTTGAACTTTTGACATTTGATAGGATCCTTCGTTAGACTAGCACGTCTCTTCTGCTTTGAATTTTTCATAAAAAGTCTTAGCTTCTTTTAATGGTCTGACAGGTATTCCTACTAACTTATGCAACTGCTTTCGAATTAAAGTAGCTTGGGTGCTTGCATTCATATCTCCTTCAAAAAGTCCCTTGCTAAGGTGGACTGGCTCAGGCATATCGGGATAGTATTCCCCTTTTTTCACCTGAGCTACATTTGGAGCGGACGGTGAATTCTCAATTTCACGTGAAAATCCTCCATCCTTTCGCTTTAATTTTTTTATATTTTCTACAGTAATCCCTATTATTTCTGTTAATTCCTGTTTAGGGATACTTCTATTCATGTAAGAAAGAAGGTCAATTGGATTCCGAATATAACACATATCCTTAGCTTCTTCTGTTCGTAAACAGGTTAGGATGCTGTTATAGATACGATCAGTGTTAGGCATTGGAATGTTAAATCGGTGATAAAAGGTATGCAGCTTAAACGTCCCTGATATACGAACGTATAAACTCCCCTCACCCCAGAGTCCTGTTTTCGAATCTTGTATGCTTTCTAAAAAACGTAATGCTTCATTTAGAAAAGGGGCCTGTTCTTCCTCTTTCATTTGTCCTATATAAACACAAGAAGTAGCTAATAAATCACAGCCCCTCCAACTATTGCTTAAATCAATACTTCTCCATTTTTTTAAATATTCTTCTGGTGATTTCACATATTCCG
>DASQMK010000759.1:0-1535 GCA_035645575.1 Metabacillus sp. | reverse complement strand
GTCCAAAAGGCGGAAAAGAGGCTTGTTTAGGAGACTATTGTTACTAGGAATCTTAGTCATCATCACTTCTTCTGTTATTTTGACCACGTTATTTAGTCAGTCATCAGCAATAAATGAAAAACTTGAACAAAAAGAAAAGCTTGAAGAAGAATTAGCGGGCTTGGAAAAAGAAGAAAAGCTACTAAGAGAAGAAATTGTAAAACTTAATGATGATGAGTATATAGCTAAGATTGCTAGACGAGACTATTTTTTATCAGATGATAATGAGATCATCTTCAATATAAAAGAGTAGCCTTGTTGACACTAGATTTTTTATTTATGTATAATATAATAAAGGTTCGAATGATTTTTTATCTGTTTAAGGAGGAGCATTATTTTTATGTCGATTGAAGTTGGCAGCAAGTTACAGGGTAAAGTGACGGGCATTACTAATTTTGGAGCGTTTGTGGAGTTACCAGGCGGATCCACAGGTCTCGTTCACATTAGTGAGGTAGCCGATAATTATGTGAAGGATATTAATGATCACTTAAAAGTCGGAGATGAAGTTACAGTTAAGGTTATCAATGTTGAAAATGATGGTAAAATTGGTTTATCAATTAAAAAAGCAATAGACCGTCCAGAGCGCCCAGAACGTCCGGAACGCCCTAGAAACTCAGATCGCCCTAGACAACGAGGGAATGATTTCCGCAATAATAACAAAGAAAGCTTTGAACAAAAGATGAATCGTTTCTTAAAAGATAGTGAAGATCGTCTAGCTTCATTAAAACGCAATACCGAATCAAAACGTGGTGGTCGTGGAGCTAGAAGAGGATAGCTTGCTGCTTTCATATACATTTTGTGCTTAAGGAAGACATGTTCTGCATGTTTTCCTTTTTTAATGGGTAAGAAAGTATAACGACAAACTTTAAAGAATTTATATAAGTTTTATAAATTTATATTGACGGTAGTCTAAATCGATTGTATTATATATCTTGTGTCTTAAAACAGGTGCAAATAACGTAAAACAATGGCGGTGTAGCTCAACTGGCTAGAGCGAGCCGTAACCATCCTGGATTTTCTTCCATGTAGGCTTGTGAGGAATGTGTCTGGGAGAGACATGACGAACATACTTTTGAACAAAGAGCGTTTTAAAACTATGGCGGTGTAGCTCAGCTGGCTAGAGCGTACGGTTCATACCCGTGAGGTCGTGGGTTCGATTCCCTCCGCCGCTACCATAGAAAATATGAGGCCCGTTGGTCAAGCGGTTAAGACACCGCCCTTTCACGGCGGTAACACGGGTTCGAATCCCGTACGGGTCATCAATGAAAAAACTAGTTGCGTCTATGCAGCTAGTTTTTTTTGTTTCAAAAATTATAAATTGAATACCTTAAACAACACTCACCGAATAAAATTCATTCTATTCCAATTTTCTTTTGACTATTCCTGACTAGACATTACAGGTTTCACACTAATTTGCTGTAATACTTGATGGAAAAAATACTAAACGATTAGATATTTGTCGCATTTTTCAAAAACAGTCGAACGGTTCTTTGGAT
>DASQMK010000758.1:0-2006 GCA_035645575.1 Metabacillus sp. | reverse complement strand
AGTCAATCATTGACATCCTACATTCTGAGGCTCAGAACCATTAAAAAAAAAAAACCAAGAACTTACCGAGAACGAGCCAGAAAAGACTACCTAGCCGTAGCCAAGCAACGCCGCCCCGGGCGAAAGGTCACTCTTGAAAGCGATTAAAAAACAACTGCAATATATTAAAAGGAACTTAAGTAACATCGAAGAGCTAATCGCAGCAGGGGCAACGCTTTCGAGCTTGAATAAAACCCAATATAAAAGCTTATTAGTCATAGCGGAAGTGTACCGTCAGCAGCAATGGATGTGGTCAAACAACAAACAGAGCATTGCCGACCGAATTGTAAGTATTACTCAACCCCATATCCGCCCAATTGTGAGAGGAAAAGCCGGAACAGCAGTCGAATTTGGAGCAAAATTATCAGCAACTTGTGTAGATGGATATGTCTTTCTCTCACGCATTAGTTGGGATAACTTTAATGAATCAGTTGATTTGAAAGGTCAAATAGAAGCTTATAAAAAGCTGGTAGGAGTCTATCCAGAATCCGTCCATGTAGACAAGATTTATCGAACTAGGGAAAACCGAGCTTGGTGTAAAGAAAGAGGCATAAGAATCAGCGGACCTCATTTAGGGAGACCGAAATTAAAGGTGAGTAAAGAAGCGCGAAAACAAGCTTTAGAAGATGAGAAAATTCGGAACGAGATAGAGGGAAAATTTGGTCAAGGGAAACGGAGGTTTAGCCTCAGTCGAGTTATGGCTAAACTACCTGATACAGCTCAAACTGCCATAGCGATAGCTTTTTTAGTAATGAACTTGTCTAAGATGTTTAGACAAATTCTTTGGGTCTTTTTTGGTCAATTTGGCGCGCTCGCAACTTTTGGGTGGTGGAGAATTAAGAAAAGTAATCGATGGGTGAATGAGCGAGAAAAAATCTTATTATTCAGCACCACTTCATTAGTGAGTTCATCCTTGTGTTCCTTTTGGGTTACTTTTTCAGCAAGCCCTACTTAAATGTCGCTTTTATCAACAGGGTATACGGGCTGCAACCCAGATTGGTTCTATCTCGTAGACTCTTTGTCACCCCCCCAGCTTTAATGTACTAAAATCATGCTCAATATCATTTAAATCAGGAGAGTATTTTGGTAAAAAAAGTATCTGATGGCCTGCTTCTTTCACCAGGAGTTTAATTGCTGTCTTACGATGAATCGGTGCATTATCCATAATTAATATTGATGGTATTGTTAAAGAGGGCGCCTCTCCCGAACTTATGCTGATAACTTTATCTAATGATAAAAGCAAGCTAATACGCGATTTCTCTAATTTTTAAAATTATAAAATCCATACCCTTGTCGCATAATCAACTTAATTCGATTGTTAATTCCTTCCATCACTCCACTGGTTGTGCGATGAATAAAGTAATTACAAATGCCCTCAAAATGATTCTCAATTGTTGATGTAGATTCTCTAAAAAATACTTGTGCGTGATTCAGCCACTCTTTGAGTTTTTGCTACCATTGTTTGACAGTAAAATTAGTTTCATATATTCTTATAAAATTTTCCTTCATCTCATACGCAATTCTTAAACATTCTGATTTCTTTAAGGTCAATTCTAATTTATTAACCTGCTCTGGATTAAGATTTACTTTATTACTTAATAATAAATATTTAACATCTCTCGGTAATTCCTGCTGCTCTACGCAATTTATTTAAATCTCGATTTACCACTTTCATTACATGAAAATGGTAAATAACAATTTTGGCATTTTGGAATACTTTTGTGATGACATTAGGGAATCCTCCCCACATATCAACGCTCACTTATTCAACTTGTTCATGAACCTCAATTGGTTGTGTCATAAGAACTTCAATGATTTCGTCAAGAGGGTGCATCTCACTTTGGCAAATACATCAAATTGAAAGTTGACCGTTGAGATAAGCACAGCGAAGAGAAAGGATAGAGGGAACGCTCTCAATTTTCCATTGCGCTCCTGATATTTTCACCCTGAACCCAATTCGTTTAATA
>DASQMK010000757.1:0-2302 GCA_035645575.1 Metabacillus sp. | reverse complement strand
AAGACGTTCAATCTCTCGCACTAATGCACTTCCAACAACAACTCCATCACAAATACTAGAAAGTTGGTCTACTTGTTCTCTTGAAGATACACCAAAACCAACGACAACCGGAACAGTACTATAGCCTTTTACTTCTTCGAGGAAGGATGAGATTGATTCATCAAAGTTCTTTCTAACACCTGTTACTCCTAAAGATGATACGCAATAAATAAATCCTTCTGCTGCCTCTGCAATCATTTTGATTCTACTTGATGATGTAGGGGCTACTAAAGAAATAAAGGAAATAGAGTGTTCCCTACATTTTTGTCTTAGTTCTTCACTTTCTTCAAATGGGATATCAGGAATTAATAGACCGTCTATTTCGTTTTCCCGCAGTAAAGCGAAAAAGGATTCCTGATTTAATTGTAACACAGGATTGTAATACGTAAAGAGTATAATTGGGATGTTTAAGCCTTTTTTTCTCATTTTCGGCACTAGCTTCATTGCTTCTATAATGTTCATCCCATTTTTTAAAGCACGACTTGATGCTTTTTGAATAACCGGTCCATCTGCAACAGGGTCGGAATACGGGATACCTAATTCAATTGCAGATGCTCCAGCATCCTGAAGAGCAATTGCCAAATCGACGGTTACTTCAGAATGTGGGTCACCTGCAGTAATAAATGGAATAAATAATTGGCCATTTTCCGAATGTTTTAAAAGGGTCATGCTTTTCCTGCCTCCTTATAATGAGCCATTAACGTATGAACATCCTTGTCTCCTCTTCCTGATAAACAGATAAGAATACTTTCGTCTTCATTCATTTGCTTTGCATGGCTAAAGGCAGTAGAAAGGGCATGTGCTGATTCTATTGCTGCTAATATCCCTTCTTCTCTCGCTAAAAGCTCCAATGCATCTAATGCCTCCTGGTCTGTAACACTCTCGTATTTCACACGGCCTGTACTTGCCAAATGTGCATGTTCAGGTCCTATTCCGGGATAATCTAATCCTGCTGAAATGGAATATGGTTCTATAATTTGACCATACTCATCTTGCAAAAGATATGTTAATGAGCCGTGAAGGACTCCTCTTGTTCCCTTGGTGATTGTTGCTGCATGTAAGTCAGTATCAACGCCTTTGCCTGCCGCTTCAGCACCCACTAACTCAACTTCTTCTCGCAGAAATGCGGCAAACATCCCGATTGCATTACTCCCACCACCAACACATGCTACTACCTTTGTTGGCAAGGAGCCTTCAATGCTATAAAATTGCTCCTTCGCTTCATCTCCAATCACTCGCTGAAATTCTCTGACGATATATGGATAAGGATGCGGTCCTACAACAGAACCGATGATATAAAAATGATCTGCACAATGTTGAACCCAGTAACGCATAGCCTCATTTGTAGCATCTTTTAGTGTTTTATTACCGCTCGTTACGGGGATTACCTCAGCACCAAGAAGCTGCATTCTAAACACATTTAACTCCTGTCGTCTTACATCTTCTTCTCCCATAAATACTTTACATTCCATACCAAATTTCGCTGCAACTGTTGCAGTAGCAACCCCATGTTGTCCTGCTCCTGTTTCAGCAATAACCTTCGTTTTCCCCATACGTTTTGCTAATAAAACCTGACCAATTGCATTATTAATTTTATGTGCACCAGTATGGTTTAAATCTTCGCGCTTTAAATAGATCTTTGCACCGCCTAATTTTTCTGTTACGTTTCCTGCAAAAGTAACGGAAGTTGGTCTCCCAGAATATTCTTTTAACAAATGATGATATTCTTCTATAAAAGCCGGGTCATTCATTGCCTCTTTATGTGCTTGTTCAATTTCTGCTAATGGAGTCATTAGAGTTTCAGGAACAAAACGTCCACCAAAATCACCATAACGACCATTTTCATCTGGATATATTGACATTTTGAAACACCCTTTCTTCGATCAGTTGGATCTTTTCAATGCTCTTCTTTTGATCTATTTCAATTCCACTCGATAGGTCAATTCCCTGAGGTTTAAATAATAATAGCTCACTAATATTTCTTTCATTTACACCACCAGCTATAAAACAAAGCTTGTTATGCTGCTTCGCGAAGTCAATGTATTTCGGAACTGCCTTCCAATCAAAACTAACACCAGTTCCTCCCCATTGACCCTTGATTCTAGAATCAATGACAAACCCATCTACTATCGGTTTATATTGTTCCATTTCTTCAATTGTTTTTCCATGATGATGAAGAGCCTTCCATATTAATCCATTGAAGGAATGACGAATTCTTGAAATTTGTTCTATTGATTCATTACCATGAAATTGAATAACATCT
>DASQMK010000756.1:0-4221 GCA_035645575.1 Metabacillus sp. | reverse complement strand
AAACCCTTCTGTTCTATGTTCAATAGCTGCTGAAATAACCGCATTTCCAAATCCAGTAACTGGAACTGCTGAACCTGCACCACCAAATTGAGCAAGTCGATCATATACACCAAAGCCAGTCAATAGCATTGAAATAAAAATCATGACTGCAACAGTTGGGTTCCCAGCGGTTTGTTCAGTAAAATCAAAATTGTAAATAAAAAAAGTTTGAATTACCTGACCAATAACACAAATAACCCCACCTACGAAAAAAGCCTTTATACAGTTTTTTACGACTGGGCGTTTTACTTCACGTTCATCTTGAAATTTTTGGTATTCCTGTTGAACAGGTGTTAAGTTTTTCTTTTTATTATTAGACATTGGGTCACCCTCTTTATGTGAGTTCCTCTGAAAGGCTTTTAATTCTTTTCAGTTCTTTTTTTATTTTCTTTTCACTCATGTCTTCTTGTTCATTTATTTTCCTTTTTAATTTCTCAAGCTCTAGAAAGATTTTTTTATCGGTTGATAAATCTACGTCATGTTTTGGGTATTCATCCTCTATCATTTTTTTTAGACGTTTTTCAATCTCCTCTATACGAAACCGTTCCATTTGATTGATTACTACAGCAATAAGAATTTTCTTATCAGTACTAACTGCTATAGCATTATGAACTTCTTTTTCATCCATCAGCAGTTTTTCAACATCAGCACTTGTATTTACATCTTTTTTCTGTTGGTATGATACATTCGTTATATTCGTTTTATTATTTTTATTGCTGTTATTAACAGTATTACATCCCGAAGCAATCATCATGATGATTATGATACAGGATATTGTGATGATTCTTTGTTTCATTTAAAACACCTCATTCTTATGTTGAAGGCTATGTTATCAAAAAGTGTTGATAAGTCATCAGCTTTTTAGGAAGAAGAGTATTTGTTATTAAGCTTTACTATGAAAGTATTGAAGAACCAAGTTGAAAAAAGGTTGGTTCTAAAAACCAACCCCACATGTGTTTACTACTGCTTATATTGTGGTTCTTCCGCTTCAATCTCCTGAAGACGTGGTTCAATACTATCAATAACCGATTGTGTTTGTTTAGCTGCATTTTCATAAAGAGACTTAGCCTGTTGATTTTCAGTACCTAATGCAAATGTTTCAAAACTAGCTTGTGCACTTTTTAATCCGGCTAATGTTGTTTTTACTTGTTTCACAACTGTCATCATTTTCACTCCTAATATTTGGGTTCTAACATGTATAGATTGCTTAATACCAGAAGATTTATTCGACTATTTTAGATTTTTCTATTTAAAAGGACAGGAGTAATTTTTTACTATTTTCACTTATGAAACTAAGTTAGATCAACAAATAGAATTTTTATGTATTTGGTAAGCGACGAAAATAAATATGGAAATACTTTTAAAGTATGTAGTTTCGTTTTTAGTGAGAAATTGACAATCGAAATCGGGTAATAAGATAGAACGTTTAAATTAAATAAAACACTCACAAACATTGGTATATCAACATTTGTGAGTGTTTTATATTTAAACAAAATTTGATTTTTAACATTCTTTTTTAAGTGGTAATTTCGTTATGGCTAAAGTTT
Source organism: Metabacillus sp. (assembly GCA_035645575.1). GTDB lineage: Bacteria > Bacillota > Bacilli > Bacillales > Bacillaceae > Metabacillus. The sequence continues at coordinate 2,635 of DASQMK010000756.1, read as the reverse complement.
TCAATGGCTTTACTTTTTTCGTAAAACTTAACAGAATGTTTTAGCAAGCCTTCTCTTGTATAAAAGGGACTGTCTTCTTTTAATGGAAGTTTTACTGTTTTACCTAAGCTTGCAGACTCGTAAATCGCTGTGATCAATTCAAGTGTTTTTCTGCCTTGATATCCATCTACCAAAACTTTGGATTTGTTTTCAATCGCTGTTAGAACATTGTGAATCTGGCCAGGGTGTCCTTCATATTGAGTATCAGGGAGTGCATCATATGTGCGCTGAATTTTCTCTTCCAAATGGCGATCGTCCTCAGGGAAACCATTTACTTTTGATTTAGATGCTTTTAGTTTCCATGGTGAAGAAACCCGGGCATTTTTCCCTTGAAAAATTAATTGCTGGTCTTCCCCATGATTAACGACCGAGCTTGTAATTTGTGCCAAACAGCCATTATCATAACGTCCGATCGCAATGGATATGTCCTCAATTTCGGCGTTATCATGTGAGGTATTGCTCATGACAGCTGTTATTTCAGAAGGCATACCATTCATCCATTGGAAAATATCGATATGGTGTACAGCATGATTTAACGTACATCCCCCACCTTCTTTTTCCCAGGTTCCCCTCCACCATAAATCATAATAGCAATGTCCTCTCCACCAGTAGGAATCAACCTGAACATGGACAATCTGCCCAATCAAATCTTGATCCAGAATATTTTTCAGCTTCATCATTGGTGTGCGAAAACGATTCTGTGCCACAACAGATAAGATTTTACCGCTTTTTTCGCCCGCAGCATTCATCGCATCACATTCTTCTAATGAAGAAGCCATTGGTTTCTCGACCAAAACATGTTTGCCAGCTTGCAGAAAATCAATCGCTATTTGAGCATGTGTATAGGGTGGTGTACAAACTGAAACTAAATCAATGTCCTCCCTGTCTAAGAGTTTCTTGTATTCTTTCACAATATCAGCTTTGAGATGAAATTTGTTCACAAGCTGTTCGGCCTTTTCCGGATAAATATCTGATAAGGCTACGATTCTACATTTCTCTGGAAATTCCAAATACCCTTTAATATGTGCAGAAGAAATAGCACCTGCACCGATTATTGCCACATTGATCATTTGACTTCCTCCTTGGAGCTAAAGATTTCCAACGAATTTAAATGATTTACGAAAAATAGTTAGGATACCTTTCTTTTAAAATATCTTTTTCAATCACCACTAGCTGCAAATGATCTGTGATCACTTTCTCAACTTCCACTGCATCCCCACTCTTGATAAGATCAAAAATATGTTCATGCTGATTGATAATAAAGTCCCATTTCATACATGAGGATGTTCGCAATATTCTTAGCCTAGTTAAGTGGGTATTCATTTGTTGGAGCATTTCCCATGTTCGACTTTTCCTGCAACCCATAAAAAGAATTTGATGAAATTGGTCATCTAATTCAAATAAACGAGCGTAATTTTTCTTTTGATCAAATAATTTCTGCATCGTAATATTTGTTTCTAATTGAACTAAATAGTCCTCAGAGAGATGTTCACATGCAAGTCGAACAATCCCTTTCTCAATATTTTCCCTAACAAATCTTGCCTCTTCGACTTGCTCTAAGCTAATCTTTGATACAAATGTTCCCCTTTGAGGAAAAATTTCTAGCAGTTCCTCCTGGGCGAGTTTAAGAAAAGCTTCTCTTACTGGTGTTCTGCTGACCTGTAATGTATCTGCAATTTCTTTTTCTGAAATCTTTGTTCCAGGTTTAAGTTCTAATTTTAACACTTGATTTTTAATCACAGCGTAAACAAACTCTCTGATGGAACCTTTATTAAGATTTGCTTCAGTCTGTAATTTCAATGTTTCACCTCCAGTGTGATCGTAATTTCCGGCATCATCCTTTTAATCCATGTGTTGCAATTCCTTCTACTAAATAACGTTGGAAAATCAAAAAGATAATGAATACTGGAATAACGGACAAAATTGACATCGCAAATAAATTGCCGTATTGTGATTCACCCAAGGTTGTCATAAACATGCTTAGCCCAAGGGAAACCGTATACATTTTTGGATCTGATAAATAGATGAGTTGACCGAAAAAGTCATTCCAAGTCCAGTAAAAAGCGAAAATTGACATTGTCACGATAGCTGGTTGTGCAAGCGGAAAAATGACGGAACGAAAAAGCTGGAACGTACTACAACCATCAATGAGAGCTGCTTCGTCTAAATCCTGAGGAATACCACGGATAAATTGCATCATCAGATAAATAAAGAACGGTGTTGTCCCAAGGAAACTTGGCAGCATTAATGGTACAAATGTATTCACTAAATCTATTTTTTGAAAAATAATGTACTGTGGAATCATGACTACCTGTGCGGGCAACATCATCGTACCAAGCATGAAACCAATAAAAAATCTCCGAGGTGTAAAATGAAGCCTGGCAAAGGCAAATCCCGTTAATGTTGAACTGAAAATGGTTCCGATGACAACAACGACCGAGACTAAAAACGAATATAAAAACATCGGTCCAAAATTCATAGCGGCATCAGGTCCAAAACCTGAAAGGTAATGTTCAAACGTCCATGTTTCCGGCAACAAGTTTGCGGTTGAAAAAATTTCATCATCAGGCTTAAAAGATGAAAAAAGCATCCACAA
>DASQMK010000755.1:0-3632 GCA_035645575.1 Metabacillus sp. | reverse complement strand
GATGTATTAGAAGCAGTTCAAATGAGTGTAAATCCAAAAGTTATTGAAACACCATTTATCGCCGGTGTAGCAATGGATGGTATTGAGGTTAAAGCAAAAGCAAGGATTACCGTTAGAGCAAACATTGAACGATTAGTCGGTGGTGCCGGAGAAGATACAATTATTGCACGTGTTGGAGAAGGGATTGTAAGTACAATCGGTTCTTCAGATAATCATAAAAAAGTATTAGAAAATCCGGACCTTATTTCTCAAACAGTTTTAGGCAAAGGATTAGATTCAGGAACAGCATTTGAAATTCTCTCGATTGATATTGCGGATGTTGATATCGGTAAAAATATTGGAGCGGAATTACAAACTGAGCAAGCTGAAGCAGATAAGAAAATCGCACAAGCAAAAGCAGAGGAAAGAAGAGCTATGGCTGTTGCACAGGAACAAGAAATGCTTGCCCGTGTTCAAGAGATGAAAGCGAAGGTTGTGGAAGCAGAAGCACAGGTACCACTTGCTATGTCTGAGGCACTTCGCTCAGGGAATATTGGTGTAATGGATTATATGAACATCAAAAATATTTCAGCTGATACTGAAATGAGAGATTCAATCGGAAAAACAAATAAAGACCAGAATGATCCTGACCAATATTAAGAGTTGCAAATGATAAGGGGATGCAAGGTGTGGCCAAAACATCAGCTCCATCCCTTTTCCTCATAAAAGGAGGGAGAAATCATGGATTTAATGGATATATTTAGTAATCCAATTGTTTGGGCTTTTCTTGTTTGGTTGTTTTCAAGACTCTTTACAAATAAAAGTAATGAAGAAGAAATGCCTAAAAATCGTCCTAACCCAAGGCAGAACCCGAAACCAAATTCAAGGCCAGTACCAAAGCCTGTTATGACAACTGTTGAAACTAAGCAAAGAAGAGAAGATAGAAAACCACCTCTTCAGACGGTACAAGAGGCTTATGAAATGATGAGGCAACGTTCTAGAGAACAAGAAAATGAAGTAAAGGCTGTAAAAGAACAGTCTAAAAAAGAGCCTGTAGTGAAGCAAGAACGCCCAATTTTAGTTAACCGTAACGTAAGTCAGAACCATCTTGTAATCGATCAGAATAAGGCTGCACAAGGTGTTATTTGGAGTGAAGTATTAGGTCCTCCACGTGCTAAAAATCCACATTATACAAAAACGGGAAGACATTCATAACTTCTCAAATAATCCTGTTATAAGACTCCAATTTCTCTCATACATATGAGATGAAAGGGGGTCTTTTTTTATGGCAAAAAAATGGCGCCAGCAATTTACTCGATGGATCACTAACACAATCGAACTACCGCCGGATGTCATGATGGATCTTCCTAGAATTACGATGGTTGGACAGCTTCACATTTACATAGAAAATCATCGTGGACTCCTAAAATTTACTGATACTGAGCTTCGCCTCTTACTTAAACAAGGACAGTTACTAATTAAAGGTGAGGCCTTTGTCATAAAGACGATCCTACCGGAAGAAATTTTACTAGAAGGAAAAATTGTTCAAGTATTATATCTCGATGAAACATAAGTCTCTTTCTATTATGCATTATATAGCGGAAAAGGGTCATGGGGCATGTTCTCTAGGTGTCTGCTGTGGATCATTGGATTAATTAAGTATCACAGCAGACAAAAGAATAGATGGTTGAGTGGTTTACAAGGGGGAGAAGGATGAAAAATCAATGGACTAGTTATTTGTTTGGTGTTGTCAAAGTTAATATCTATGGAAGAGGAACTGAAAGATTTTTAAACGATTGTATGAGAAGCAAAATCATTGTTTGGAATGTAAAACGAAGCAAGGAGAATGGCCTATCCTTTTTTATTCGCCTTCAAGATGTACATGCCCTTCGTTCTGTAGTAAGGAAAAATGATTGTAAGTGTAGGTTTGAAAGAAGATTTGGTTTTCCTTTCTTAGTAAGAAGGTCTTGGAAAAATAGTGGGTTTGTTCTAGGTTTATTGGCTTTTTTAGTCGTTATATTTGTTTTATCAAATATGATTTGGGGAATTAAGGTTGAGGGTGCTTCACCAGAAACAGAACATTTAATCAAAAAAGAATTATCAAGAATTGGTGTGAAAACAGGTAAATTTCAATTTTTCGTTGAGAATCCAGATGATATTCAAAAGTCACTAACTGATAATATTGAACAGATAACATGGGTTGGAGTTGAATTGATGGGAACAACCTATCATTTAAAAGTTGTAGAAAAAAACCAACCTGAAGAAGAAGATCTAGTTAGTCCAAGAAATATTGTAGCAGAAAAAGAAGCAGTTATTACAAAAATGTTTGTTGAGCAAGGTCAGCCGTTAACAACCTTAAATGAACATGTGACAAAGGGACAAGTTTTAGTATCAGGTTTAATCGGAAAGGAAGATGAGCCAAAAAAAGTTGCCGCAAAAGCGGAAATATTTGGAGAAACTTGGTATAAATCAACGATTACAATTCCCTTAAATACGACTTTTCATGTGTTAACTGGGGATGCTAAGGTTAAACATTATCTTCAACTAGGCTCTTTTAGGATATCAATATGGGGGTTTGGGGCAAACGAGTACAAAACGTTTGAAGTGGAAGATGATGTTTACAATCTAAAGTTTTTGAATTTTACGTTGCCGATTGCATATGTAAATGAAACCTATCGAGAGAATGAAGAAGTCACGAGGAAATATACAATCGAACAAGCTAAGGAAGCAGCTTTAGATAGGGGTCGAAAGGATATAGAGAACAAATTAGATGAAGAAGAAAAGGTAATTGGAGAAAAAGTTTTGCACCAAACGAATGAGAATGGTAAAGTTAGGTTAACCGTATTATATCAAGCAATAGAAAATATTGTAAAAACCACACCAATTGTTCAGGGAGATTAAAGAATGCCAGAAGAATTAGTGACAATGAATCAGCAAGTAGAAAATCCAAACGAAGCAATAGCGCTTTTTGGAAACCATGATCTTCATTTAAAAAGAATTGAAGAAGAATTAAATGTATCCATTGTAACAAGAGGAGGAGCGGTATTTGTTTCAGGAAGTGCTGAACATGTACAACTTGTAGATGAATTATTGAAATCATTACTCCTCATCATTCGAAAAGGGATAACCATTAGTGAACGAGATGTACTCTATGCCATTAACATGGCAAAGGAAAAAAAGTTGGATCAGCTGGAGAACCTGTATATCCAAGAAATTGCAAAAACGGCCAAAGGTAAGTCCATTCGAGTCAAAACATTAGGTCAACGCCATTATATTTCTGCAATTCAAAATAATGACCTTGTTTTTGGAATTGGCCCCGCTGGAACAGGGAAAACCTATTTAGCTGTCGTGATGGCAGTGAATGCTTTAAAGCTTGGATCTGTAAAGCGAATTATTTTAACACGGCCTGCTGTAGAAGCAGGTGAAAGCCTTGGATTTTTGCCTGGTGACCTTAAAGAAAAAGTTGATCCGTATTTAAGACCGTTATATGATGCATTACATGATGTGTTAGGTATGGAACATACACAACGGTTAATTGAACGTGGGACAATTGAAATTGCCCCTTTAGCGTATATGAGAGGAAGAACACTTGATGATGCATTTGTTATTTTGGATGAGGCCCAAAATACGACCCCAGAACAAATGAAAATGTT
>DASQMK010000754.1:0-14644 GCA_035645575.1 Metabacillus sp. | reverse complement strand
ATCTGTATCTACATTTGCTCGATTTAATACAGCCACTTTGCCTGTATGTGTAGTAAAAGGTTGCATATTGTCCCTCCTAATTACGTTTTGATCGGGATTTAAGACTAGTCTTGTTCTAGCTTCCGTTTCGTTTTTTAGTTGTACTTATTTTATATACTCATTGCATTTTCTTGGATATGACGGACATCTACAAATCGTCCATATAATGCTGCTGCTGCAGCCATCGCAGGGCTTACTAGATGTGTTCTAGCCCCTTTACCTTGTCTTCCTTCGAAATTGCGGTTTGAAGTTGAAGCACAACGCTCTCCTTCTGGAACAACGTCATTATTCATACTTAAACACATACTACATCCTGATTCTCTCCATTCAAAGCCAGCCTCTTTAAAGATCACATCCAGACCTTCTTCTTCAGCAACCTTCTTAACCTTTTGAGAACCCGGTACCACAATGGCACGTACATTTTCTGGAACCTTTTGTCCTTTTAGACTTTTGATTACTTCTGCTGCCTGTCTAAGATCTGTTAAGCGTGAGTTTGTACAAGATCCGATGAAAACGTGCTCGACTGTAATATCCTCAATCTTTGTATTTGGTTGTAGCCCCATATAGCTATATGCACGATTCGCTTCATCAAGTTCTTCTGCATTTTGAAAGTCATTTAAATCAGGAGTTTTCTCATCCACACCTACTGACATACCAGGATTTGTTCCCCAAGTAACCATTGGTGCAATCTCTTCTCCATTTAATGTAATGACTTTATCATATTCAGCGCCTTCATCTGTTTTTAACGTTTTCCAATATTCAACTGCACGATCAAAGTCTTCTCCTTTAGGTGCATATTTTCTACCTTTAATATAAGAGAATGTTGTTTCATCTGGTGCAATAAGTCCAGCTCTAGCTCCAGCCTCAATTGACATATTACAGATTGTCATTCTTTCATCCATTGATAGACTTTCAATAACTTCACCTGTATATTCGATAATATAGCCAGTACCAAAGCGAACTCCGTATTTACCTATAACAGCAAGAATGACGTCTTTTGCTGTAACTCCCTTTTGAAGCTTACCTGGAACGTGAATATTTAACGTCTTTGGACGCTGTCTCCATAATGTTTGGGTTGCTAACACATGTTCAACCTCACTAGTCCCAATCCCAAAGGCAATTGCTCCAAATGCGCCATGTGTAGAAGTGTGACTGTCTCCACAAACGATTGTTTTTCCTGGAAGAGTTAATCCTAGTTCTGGTCCAATAACGTGAACAATCCCTTGATCTTCACTTTGCAGGTCAGCTAGTCGGATACCGAATTCCTTACAATTACGTTCTAGAGCACTAATTTGATTTTTTGCTACCTCGTCATTGATCACAAATCGATTGACTGTTGGAACATTGTGATCCATTGTTGCAAACGTTCTGTCTGGTCTTCTTACTTTACGTTTTTTCTCTCGTAATCCTTCAAAAGCCTGTGGTGATGTTACTTCATGAATTAAATGTAGGTCGATATATAGAAGATCCGGTTTTCCTTGTTCTTGTTGGACGATATGCTCGTCATAGATCTTTTCTATGATCGTTCTTGGCTTCATGGTCATAAACCTCCTTTAATAGATGGAAAATGAGGGGCTGACAAAAGTTATTGTCATACCCCTCAGGTCCCGGCGCAAATATGAATAGATATTTGCGCTCGGTCTCTATAATTAGAACAATACTAGTAAACTTACTTAATTGATTTAAGAGTAAGCCTCCATAATATTTAAAATTGCATGGTCATCTGATAATGCATTTTTAATTTCTTCACCCATCTGCTTTGTTGAAATAGCTTTTTCACCATTTGCAAGATCTGCTGTTCGGACACCTGAATTTAAGACATTATCTACTGCTTTTTCGATCGCCTTTGCTTCTTCTTCCAAACCAAAGGATTGACGAAGCATCATAGCTGCTGAAAGGATCGTTGCAACCGGATTTGCTAGGTTTTTACCAGCAATATCTGGTGCAGAACCGTGAACAGGTTCATATAAATGCAATCCTGTTGAAGATAGACTAGCAGATGATAACATCCCTAAAGATCCTGTAATCATTGATGCTTCGTCACTTAAAATGTCTCCAAACATATTTTCAGTTACGATAACATCAAATTGACGTGGTGATCGAATGAGTTGCATTGCTGCATTGTCAACTAGCATATGTTCTAATGTTACATCAGGATATTTAGCAGCCACTTCTTCAGCTACTTCACGCCACACTCTACTTGATTCCAGAACATTCGCCTTATCAACAGATGTCACGTGTTTACGACGCTTCCTGGCGATCTCAAAAGCCGAAACAAGAATGCGTTCAATTTCATGTCTCTTATAGAACAATGTATCTACTACTGCATCTTCACCATCTTTTACAACTCTCTCACTTGGCTTACCGAAATATAATCCGCCTGTTAGTTCACGTACAATAACAAAATCTACTCCATTAACATACTCCTTCTTCAAAGGGGAAGAATCTAACAAACTTTCAAATGTTGTAATCGGGCGTAAGTTAGCAAATAAGTCTAATTCCTTACGCAGTGCTAGTAGACCACGTTCTGGACGAAGTTCAACAGGATTTTGATCCCATTTCGGTCCTCCAACAGCCCCTAAAATAATAGCGTCAGATTGTTTACACATTCCAATTGTTTCCTGTGGTAGTGGATTACCCTTTTGATCAATGGCATCACCACCAATTAAACCATAATTAAATTGGAATTGATGATTGAAATGTTCAGCAACAGCTTTTAAAATTTCTACTGTTACATCCACTACTTCTTTTCCAATTCCATCACCCGGTAATAATGTGATTGTTTTTTTCATGTTCTATCCCCCTTCACCATTAGGTTGCTTAATTTTGTAGACTTGCTTCTAAAGCTAATGCAGGAATATCTGAAAGTAATGAGATACGGTTAACCGCATTGATATAGGCTTTAGCTGATGCTTCTAGTACATCATGGGCCATACCTCTTCCGCTTGCTTCGCTCTCACCAATTTTAATTTTGACATACACCTGTGCCAATGCGTCTCTTCCACCACTATTTGATTGAATACGGTAATCAATTAGGTTGATTGATTTTCCAACACATCTTTCCAGGGTATTGTAAATTGCTTCAACACTTCCTGCTCCAGTAGCAGCTTCTTGTATAAGCTCGTTTTCAGGATTCAATAATGTGATCGTGGCAGTTGGAATTTGAGTTGTGCCATATTGAACCTGTAACGTTCTCAATTCAAACTCAGCTTCCTTGTTTGCTACTTTTTCTTCAATTAGAAGTGCTTTTAAATCATCATCAGAGATTTCTTTCTTCTTCTCTGTTAATTCCTTGAATGCAACGAATAGCTTGTTAACCTCTTCATCAGAAATTTCGAATCCTAATTCTAGTAATCTATTCTTGAAAGCGTGTCTTCCAGAATGTTTACCAAGAACCATTGAATTTGTAGATACACCTACAAGTTCAGGAGAAATAATTTCATAGGTTGTTTTTTCTTTTAAAACACCATCTTGATGAATTCCTGATTCGTGAGCAAATGCATTTCTGCCTACTACCGCTTTATTACCAGGTACAACCATACCAGTTAAACTACTAATTAAATCACTTGTACGCTTTGTTTCTTTCAAATACAAGCCTGTTTTTGCCTGGTAATAGTCGCTTCTAATATGAAGAGCTACAGCTACTTCTTCAAGTGCAGCATTTCCAGCTCTTTCACCGATCCCGTTTACTGTACCTTCGATTTGTCCTGCACCATGCTCAATGGCTGATAATGAGTTAGCAACTGCCATGCCCAAATCATCATGGCAGTGTGCTGATAAAATGATATCGTCAATACCTTTTACATTTTTACGTAAATAGGTAAAGATTTCTCCATACTCTTTTGGTGTGATATAGCCAACTGTATCTGGAATGTTGATGACGTGTGCACCAGCTTCAATTACCCTCTCGACGATTTCAGCTAAGTATGGTAATTCAGTTCGACATGCATCCTCTGCAGACCATTGGATTATCGGAAAAAATTGTGAAGCATATTTGACAGAGTCAACAGCTGTTTGGATTACCTGTTCTTTTGTTTTCTTCAACTTAAATTCTCGATGAATTGGAGAAGTAGCTAAGAAAACATGTAATCTAGGTTCCTCAGCAAATTTTAATGCTTCCCATGCTGCATCAATATCACTTTTCACTGACCTGGCAAGACCAGTTACTGAGCTATTCTTCACTGTTTTTGCAATCTCTTGTACTGCTAATAAATCACCTTTTGATGTAGCAGGAAAGCCTGCTTCGATAACGTCCATTCCGAGTTTTTCTAGCTGTCTTGCAATCTCAAGCTTTTCTTTAACATTAAGATTTACACCTGGAGATTGCTCACCATCACGGAGCGTTGTATCAAAGAGGTTAATTTTTCGCACTCACACTCACCGCTGCTTTCTGTTTTTGTTTAGATTTTACAAACGGCATCATCGCACGTAGTTTTTTACCTACAACCTCGATTTGGTGCTCATTTTCATTGTTATTAATTGCATTAAATTGCGGACGATTTGCTTGGTTCTCAAGGATCCATTCTTTTGCAAATTTACCAGTTTGGATATCTTTAAGAACTTCTTTCATTGCTTCTTTAGAACGACCGTCTACAACGCGTGGTCCTGAAACAAAGTCACCCCATTGAGCTGTATCAGAAATTGAATATCTCATTCCTGCCATACCATCTTCATACATTAAGTCAACGATTAATTTTAGTTCGTGTAAGCACTCAAAATACGCTACTTCTGGTTGGTATCCTGCTTCAACTAATGTTTCAAATCCAGCTTTTACAAGTGAAGTTAATCCTCCACAAAGTACTGCTTGCTCACCAAATAAATCAGTTTCTGTTTCTTCTTTAAATGTTGTTTCTAATACACCCGCACGAGCAGATCCAACACCTTTAGCATAAGCTAATGCTTTATCCTTCGCTTGACCTGTTACGTCTTGGTAGATAGCGAATAATGCAGGTACACCAGCACCTTCTTCATATGTTCTTCTTACCAAATGACCTGGTCCTTTTGGAGCAACTAAGAATACATCAACATCTGCAGGTGGTACGATTTGACTGAAATGTACGTTAAAGCCATGTGCGAATACTAATGAATTACCTGCTTCTAAACCCGGCTTGATTTCTTCTTCGTAAACTTTTGCTTGTTGCTCATCTGGAAGTAATACCATTACTAGATCTCCAAGTTCTGCAGCTTCAGCAACAGAAACAACATGGTGACCATCTTCTACTGCTTTGTTGAAAGAACCGCCTTGACGTACACCAACTACAACGTCAACTCCGCTTTCCTTTAAGTTAAGTGCATGTGCATGACCTTGTGAACCATACCCGATGATCGCTACTTTTTTCCCTTGTAATACTGCTTCATTAATGTCTCCGTTATAATATACTGTTGTCATGTATAATCTCTCCTTCAAATTTTTTAGAATAAATTAGATTTCTTGCTATATATGAATCTTTAAACCTGTCTTAATCAGGCAAGATTACAAACGAATTAAACGATTGAGATAGGAACTTCTTTTGTTGCTCTTTGAGTACCACGTGTAAATGCAGTAGTACCAGTTCGAGCAATTTCTTTGATGCCATAAGGTCTTAATAGATCAATTAGTACTTCAATTTTCTCAGGCTCTCCTGTCACTTGCACAACAACACTTTCTCGACTTACATCAATGACTGTTGCTCTGAAAGGCTGAATAAGTCCTTGAATCTCCATTCTTGTTGCAGGAGTTGACATGACTTTTATCAATGCCAGTTCCCTAGATACAATGGATTGTGAAGTAATATCTGTTACCTTTAGGACATCTATTTGTTTATTTAATTGCTTTGTGATTTGCTCTACTTCTTTTTCCTCTTGAACATTTACAACAACTGTCATTCTTGAAATTCCTTCTGTTTCAGCATGACCTACTGTAATGCTTTCAATGTTGTAATGTCTTTTTGTAAACAACCCTGTGATTCTATTTAATACCCCAGTTTGGTTTAAAACTGTTAATGAGAGGATTCTTTTCATAACTTAACACCTACCATTTCATGCAACCCTTTACCTGGAGCAACCATTGGATACACATTTTCATCTTTATTAACATGGATATCAAGTAAAACTGGCTCATCTGATAAAATAGCAGCCTTTAATTTTTCCTCCCAGCCCTCTTCATTCACAATACGCACACTGTTAATTCCGTAAGCTTCTGATAGCTTCACAAAATCTGGCTGTGATACGAATTTAGAATGTGAGTAACGTTCTTCATAGAAAATTTCTTGCCACTGCCTTACCATTCCAAGAGCTCCATTATTCAAAATAACCACTTTAATTGGGAGGTTTAATTCATGAATAACTGATAGCTCTTGGAGAGTCATTTGAAAACCGCCATCACCTAAAACAGCAATAACTGTTGAATTACGGTCTGCTAACTGAGCTCCAATGGCAGATGGTAAACCAAAGCCCATTGTTCCAAGTCCCCCAGAGGTTACCCATTTATTCGGATTATTGAAGTTATAATATTGTGCTGCCCACATTTGATGCTGACCAACATCCGTAGTTACAATTGCTTCCCCATTCGTCCATTTGTGAATAAGCTCCAAAATGTGTTGCGGCTTTAAATCTGTATCACTTTCTTGATAAACAAGTGGATATTCTTTCTTATTAGAAGCCAATTGCTCATTCCACGCTTTGTTATCACCTTGTTTACCATCTTGCTTCAATAATTGTTGAAGCACTAGTTTGGCGTCTCCCACAATTGGAATTTGCGTTGGGACATTTTTCCCAATCTCTGCAGGATCAATATCAATATGAGCAATTGTTGCCTTTTTAGCAAAATGCTGTAAATTTCCTGTTACACGATCATCAAATCTAGCACCAACACTGATTAATAAATCGCAATCATAGAGGGCCATGTTTGCTGTATAAGTTCCATGCATTCCTGCCATTCCTAAGAACAATGGATGATCTGATGGAAATCCACCTAAACCAAGAAGCGTATTTGCAACAGGAATTTGTTGTTGTTCTACATATTGTCTTAATTCCTCTGAGCCGTTTGCATGTAAAACACCTGCCCCAGCTAAAATAACAGGTTTTTTTGCTCGACTTACAGCCTCAACCAATTTTCGAATTTGAAGGTAATTCGGCTCATTTGTTGGTTGATATCCCGGAAGGTTAACCTCTATTTCATAGGAGAAGTCTCCTTCAATCGTAGCGATATCTTTAGGAATATCAATTAACACTGGACCTGGTCTTCCAGTAGTAGCAATATGAAAAGCCTCTTTAATAATTCTTGGAAGTTCACTAACTTCACGTACTTGGTAATTATGCTTTGTAATTGGTGTTGTAATGCCTAAAATATCCGCTTCTTGGAATGCATCAGACCCAATCACAGAAGATGCTACTTGACCTGTAAATACAACCAATGGAAGTGAATCAATCATCGCATCTGCTAAACCTGTTACTAGATTTGTTGCACCTGGTCCAGATGTAGCAATCACAACTCCTGGTTTTCCCGAAACTCGCGCATAACCTTCAGCAGCATGAATGCCACCTTGCTCATGGCGAGTTAGAACATGAAATAAACCAGAATCATATAAGCTATCATAGATTGGTAATACAGCACCACCCGGGTATCCAAAAATCACTTCGACTTTTTCCTGCTTTAAAGATTCGATAAGCATTTGTGACCCCGACATTGTGTTTGTACATTTGGCAGTTGAGCTATTCAACTGTACATTTGTACTCATTTTCTTTCCTCCCTTTCTTTGGCATCCAGCCCTTTGTATTTTTGGAAAAATTCAATTAATTCAGCATATAAAAAACCTTCCCACCCCTCATAAGACTCCACATTAAAATCGTGTGCCAAAGGGGCGAAAAGGTTAATAAACTTTTTCGCGGTACCACCCTTCTTCATGGTCATATTTGACCACCTTACGAACAGACAACTGTTCACTTTGATAACGAGTACCGAAGAATGGGACTCGGCTAATCCTACTAAATTTCGGATTAACACTCAGAGGCGAGTTCATTTTAGGGAATATCACCGGCTTCCAGCTACCCCGGTTCTCTGTAGATATTTTACCAAAAACTACTTTTCCTCTTCACCGTTTTACTATATGCAATTGCTTAGCTTACATGAAGACTTTCAGGTATATTTTCTACCTTGACACCTTCCTCAACAACTTTCTTACGAAAAGCTTCTAAAAGCTTCTTGGTTTCCTCACCTGGAACGCCAGTTCCTATCGTGCGTCCATCTACTTTAACAACTGCAATAACCTCTGCCGCAGTACCCGTTAAGAAAACCTCTTCAGCTGTATATACATCGTGACGAGTAAATGGCTCCTCACGTACTTCATAACCCATTTCAGTAGCTATATCAATAATGGCATTTCTTGTAATGCCTTCTAGAGCTCCTATATATCCTGGGGGAGTTAATAACTTCCCATTTTTCAGGATAAAAATATTGTCAGCAGAACCTTCTGCAACATAACCTTGATCATTCAGCATTAAAGCTTCACTCACATTAGCTAAATGTGCTTCGATTTTAACTAACACATTGTTTAAATAGTTTAGCGATTTTACCTTTGGACTTAACACATCCGGTCTGTTTCTCCTCGTCGCCACCGTCACAATATCAATACCTGTATCATACAAGTGCTTTGGAAATATTGATAGAGGTTCAACGATAATGACTGTATTTGCTCGTTTACAATTATAAGGATCTAACCC
Source organism: Metabacillus sp. (assembly GCA_035645575.1). Classification (GTDB taxonomy): domain Bacteria; phylum Bacillota; class Bacilli; order Bacillales; family Bacillaceae; genus Metabacillus. The sequence continues at coordinate 5,905 of DASQMK010000754.1, read as the reverse complement.
TAGGTCACCAGTTCCTCTTGAGACAACTAATCGAATGTATGCATCGCTCAAACCATTCTTTTTCACAGTTTCAACGACTAATTCAGTTAGTTCATCTTGAGAGTATGGAATGGTTAGCATAATTGACTTTGCCGATTGATATAATCGATCCATATGCTCTTTCATCCTGAAGATATTTCCACTGTAAACTCGAATACCTTCGAATACTCCATCACCGTATAAAAATCCGTGATCATAAACTGATATCTTTGCATCTTCTTTCTTTACAAAATCATCATTAAGAAAGATCCACTGGTCACCCATAAGAGCACGCCTTTCTTTAAAAAGTTCAAAAATTAAACCACTGAACATTATATCTGTAAAGAAAAACGATCATATTAATTTGAATTTTCTATACTTTTTCAAATGTTCGTGTAACTTTTATTTGAACTTATATTACGCTCAATAAATCTAAGTGTCAACAGTGTTTCGCGAATTATTTGATAATTTAGATTACTCTTTTTTCTTGTATACGCTTACATCGTTGGTATAATTGGAAAGGCTATTTTCAAAAAAATTTGTAAATTTTTAAAAATCCGCACATGTGGAGATTTCATTATAAAGAAGTTTTTATGTGGAAATTTTTTGAGAGGAATTTAATTGTGACTACTTAGGAACAATCTTACAACCATTTTTTTGCTGAAGAAACAAATATGTAAGATATCCTAACACATTTTTTTGAAATGCAATCTTTAAGAAACAAACCTATTTTTTCTAATATAGTCCATTCACTTTTGTTTCAAGAACAAAAGCGCAATTGCCTTGGTCGCTTAGGGCAAATAAGACGCGATGAATAGAAGACGTTCTTTGTTTCAATTCATTTGTGGCTAGGCAGTTAACTGCACTTGCATGTCCTGTAATTCGGAGCTGGATGTCGAAGTAGTTATTAACAGTTCAAGCTTTTTAAAATTCCCTTAGCAACAAAAAACCTTCCATCAAAGATGGAAGGTATATGTATTATATTAATGGCGTCCCAGGAGAGATTCGAACTCCCGACCGACGGCTTAGAAGGCCGTTGCTCTATCCAGCTGAGCTACTGGGACATTGTATTATTTTTCGCCTTAAATCTTCAAGATTAGTGGCAGCGACATTTATTATTATATTGCTGGTCTCTATAAAAGTCAACAGTTTTTATCATTTTTTATATAGAGGGAGAAATTCTCCCTCATTTCAATAAAAACTCTCTCGAAAGTTCATCAACAATATTGCCATCCACCTCAAAAAACGTAACATTTGCACGATCGTTCTCTAACTCTAGTATAGCATATGTTTTCTGTCTTCGCAGCACTGGAAGTCTAATGCTCCCAGGGTTTATGAGCAAAACTCCATCAATCATTTCAGCATTTGCAATATGTGAATGTCCGAAACATGCAATCTTTGCATTTGTTTCAATCGCTCTGTATTTTAGACTCATGAGAGACATTTTCACATTATATAAATGTCCATGTGTCATATATAAAGTTGTCCCATTTAAATCTTCAATGACTTCATTTGGCAAGCTTGATCCAAAATCACAATTCCCTTTTACTCCTTTAAAACCGCTTAGCTCTTTACAATCATTTGGTAACTCAGAATCACCACAATGCAACATCAGGTCTACCTCACCCTGATGTCTATTTTTAATGTCTAAAATTTCTGAGGTCAACCCATGACTATCACTCATTATTAAAATCTTCATGCAACCTTCGCCCCGTTTTAGATTCATTTCAGTAATTCTTTTATTTTCATTATCGCATTGGCCCTATGGCTGATTTTATTTTTATCTTCTTTTGATAACTCGGCCATTGTTTTTCCTGCATCATCTATACAAAAAATAGGATCATAGCCAAAGCCGCCATGACCTTTTTTCTCCTTCGCGATATAGCCTTCACAAGTTCCAATAACAGTTTGGGTTTGTTTTCCTGGTATTGAAATGGCTAAAGCACAAACGAACCTAGCTTGTCGTTGCCCCATCACTACATTCTCAAGCTTTTCTAGTACTTTATCGATATTTGCTTGATCATCTTTCTCAGGACCCGCATATCTAGCTGAAAAGACCCCTGGCTCACCATTTAAATAGTCAATTTCCAACCCGGAATCATCAGCGATTGTCATAAGCTGATACTCCTTAGATATAGCTTCCGCTTTTAGTATAGCATTTTCTTGAAAGGTCTGACCTGTTTCTTCAACATCAATTGAACCCGGAAAATCTAAAAGCGATTGAACTTGATATCCTAAAGGAGCAAGTATGGCTTCGAACTCTCTTGCTTTTCCTTTGTTTTTCGTCGCAATTATGATATTTTTCACTTGGGCACAACCTTCTTCTCATTCTCCTCAATCAACAAGGAAATATCCCCCAGCACTTCTTTCTGATGTTCAATCAGTGCCTTGATCCCTTTTTCCGCCAAATCTAACATACTGTTTAATTCATTTCTCGTAAATGTTGCTTCCTCACCAGTTCCTTGAACTTCAACGAGTTGACCCGTTGATGTCATGATTATGTTCATATCAACTAATGCACTTGAATCTTCTATGTAATTTAGGTCTAAAATTTCCCCATGCTCAGAATCTACTCCCACAGACACAGCTGCAAGAAAACCGGTTATTGGTAATGATTTGATTTTTCCAGCTTTTACAAGTTTCTCTAGAGCTATTACCATTGCAACGTATGCTCCTGTAATAGATGCAGTTCTTGTTCCTCCATCCGCTTGAATAACATCACAATCGATCCAAATCGTTCTTTCACCAAGGTCATTTAAGTTTACTACCGCTCTTAATGCTCGACCAATCAGACGCTGGATTTCCATTGTTCGACCTGTAATTTTACCTTTTGACGATTCTCTTATCGTGCGTTGCTCTGTTGCTCTAGGTAACATGGCATACTCAGCCGTGATCCATCCCTTACCCTCACCTCTCATAAATGGTGGCACACGATCTTCTACACTTGCATTACAAATAACCTTTGTATTGCCAACTGTAATTAAGACAGAGCCTTCAGGATGAATGACAAAGTCCTTTATGATTTCAACTTTTCTTAATTGATCTGCTTTACGTTCATCATGTCTCATTATTTTTTTCCCTCCAATGAAACTTTTGTAAACAAGAAATAAGAGGTAGCTTTATTTAAAGCATACCTCTCTATACCCATTATATAGTATATCAAAAACCTGTGATTAAAAACTACCTGTATTCACTTTAGAAGGTCTAGTTACAGGCTCTGTTAATTTTTCACCGTTTTCACTTATTAACTCAGCCTTTCCATTAACTGTTACAGCCACACTTTCAATACCTTCTTGTTCTGTTAATGTTAAGACTAAAGCATTGAGTACATCCGTAGAAATTATTTTTTGTTCTTCATCAAAACTACCGAATATAGATTCGTTGAAATCCAATGTTACTTTCCCATCTTCATACTTAGGTGCACTTACCAATTCTACACCTTCTTGGAAGTCACTCATCAGCCCTAAAGAAGGAGACGGGCCTTCTGCAAGTTCATTAACAGCTGAAACGATTGGGTCTGTTTCCTCATTGCTAATACGCTTTGTTACTGGAACATAATATTTTTGACCATCTGTTTCAGCCATGTAATATACCGTTAAAGGCTTTGTATTTGTTATATCTACAACATCAGTAGAGTCATGATTAATTCCGTCTTCTCTGCTTACACCATCTTGAATTGGCGTACTGTTTACTGGCATTTCTTTCTGTTCATGTCCATTCACCCAAATTTTAACTTTTTCTACATTATCAAATTGTGTTAAAGTCCATGTAATTGCTTGGAGAATTTTAGCTTCGTCCTCTTTTTTATAATTATTAAATTCTTTTGAGAAATCTGCAATCGCTGTTCCATCTTCCTTAATATTTACACCAAGAACTTGTGTATCAGGCGGTAAAACAGCTTTAAAGCCATTAGGGAGCATATTAGATACTGGTCCGCCCTCAACTAAATACATTAACGATTGTTTAGCAACACTATCTGTTTTTGGTAGATTCATTGAATAAGGAACGACTAAACCACTCTTATCAATTAAATAAAGTTGGCTAGTAATCGTTTCCTCAGCTTGATCAGCTTTTACATCTTCCTTACCATTTTCAGTTTCTGCTCCTGCACCATCTTCTGTAATCGTTACATCTTGTGGCGGATCAATTTCCTTTGTTGCTTCTTCTGCATTGAACAACCCACAACCAGAAAGAAGCAATGATGATGCAAGTACAGTAACTGCAATCTGTTTGTTGTATTTAGACATTATAATCCCTCCAAAGGCAGTTTGTACTACTATGTATACGAGCTATTCTCTATTTTAGACCGACTTTTTGTACAAACTTATTTTTCATAAGAGAGATTTAACAATAGTAATGAACTAATATAAAAACTTGAGACGAAAAAACACAGTGAAGCATACTCACTGTGTTTTTTTCATTTATTCATTTCCATCTAAAGTAATAGATTCAACATATTGAATCGGTTGTTCAAACCATTTTGAAGCTATTTTCTCAAATAATTGCTTTGGTCCTGTTGTCAGAAATAGGTGCTGTTTTTTACCTGACGACTGATTTAGTGTTTTATTAAAAGATAAAATTGTACTTACTTCACGAGCAGTTTCATCACCAGAACAAATAATTTTCACGGCTTGTCCCATAAATTCCTCAATTTGGGTTTGAAGGATCGGATAATGTGTACATCCTAAAATTAATGTATCGATCTTACTATCCTTAAAAGGCGCTAGAGCTTCCTCAACTATTGTTCTTGCTTCTTCCCCTTCATATTCCCCACTTTCTACTAAAGGGACAAATTTCGGACATGCCAAGCTTTCAACTGTTAGGCAATTATTTAGTGTTTTAAGTGCTGTTTCATAGGCAGAGCTTTTTATTGTGTTAAGTGTGCCAATAACCCCAATATGATCATTCTTTGTCACCTTTACAGCTGTTCTTGCACCGGGGAAAATAACCCCAATAACCGGGATATCCACAGTATCTTGAATTTCTTGCAATGCAATGGCTGTCGCTGTGTTGCAAGCAATAACAAGCATCTTAATGTGATGATTTTCAAGTAAATACTTCGTCATTTCCCATGTGAATTTTCGAACTTCTTCAGCTGGACGCGGTCCATATGGACAGCGAGCTGTATCACCTAAATAGATGATCTCTTCCTTTGGTAATTGTCTCATGATTTCCTTTGCGACAGTTAGTCCTCCCACTCCAGAATCAATGACACCGATCGGTCTTTTCAAAACATCGCCTCATTCTTAACTCATTTCTTGTTGTAGTTTCATCAAAGATTTTTCTAATGCATGCAATTCTTCTTGATCAAAATTTACAATCATATCATTCAAGTAATGTTGCCTTTTCTGAATTACTTCTTCAATAATACGTTCTCCTTCATCTAACAAGTGAATTCTTACTACTCTTCGATCTTGAGGATCTTTTACTCTTATCACAAGCTTACTCTTCTCCATACGATCAATTAAATCAGTTGTTGTACTGCATGCTAAAAACATTTTAGTAGAAAGTTCTCCAATTGTTAAGTCCCCATTTTCCCATAACCATTGCAGGGCAACAAACTGTGGAGGGGTTATATGATAGTCATTTAATATTTCTCGACCCTTTTGTTTAATAATTCCTGATATATGACGAAGCGCCTTTTCAAGATCAGCTACTGTTTGTTTTCGATCATTTGTTTGATTTATGCTGTTCACCTTTTAACCTCGCTCACCTTATTCTTATATCCACTATTTTAGTGATTCTACATATCAATATTTATTGTCCTTGTTTTTTTCCTAAATTGCAAGTTTGATATTTTTAAGCATTTAGCATGAACAAAAGTGCAAGCGCCATGATCAGCCTAGGGCAAATAAGACGATTTAGAATAGAAGGCGTTCTTTGCCTT
>DASQMK010000753.1:0-2890 GCA_035645575.1 Metabacillus sp. | reverse complement strand
AAATACTATAAAAGTTCAACATTCCAGCTTGGAATTAGGAAAACTTTGTTTTCAGAAAAGATCGTACCGCTACCCAGTGAGGATAATAGGACTATGCAAATAATAATCTTAATACACCCGTTTGTATAAGTATATTTTTTTGCATACGTGTGCACAATAAATTTTGTCAGGAAAGCAAGTAGCCGCATATTAATTAGGCTTTGATAGCTTAAAAAGTATTTTGGAGGCTTTGCAATGGATAAAAAAATCGTGGCACTTGATGTGTCAAATCTCTGGACACCCTATCTAAACAACACGATGGCACGTTGTGTCAACATCTATGCATTAAAATTGATTACTGATTCGAATATCCATAACATTTTTAATAAAGCACAGCAATTGTCCGAGCATCTCGTTCAAATAATCACCGAAATTTTTGAAAATGAAGAGTTTCCAATTCCTCATGGATTTACGGAGAATGATGTCAATCTTGATGCACCGCGCTTATTCTCGGATGAATTTTGGCTATTTTATCTTCATGAAATGACAATCCATGGACTAACTGCATATTCACTAGGGATAACTACTTCTCATAGACAGGAAGTCCGAAAGTTTTATTTAGAAGCATTCAATGGCGCTACTGAGTTGTATGAAACCACGTTAGGCATTTTGAAAACCAAAGGACTTTTGGACAGGGTTCCTACTATTGTCTTGCCGGAAAAAGTCGAATTTGCCAAAAAACAAAGTTTTCTTTCCGGTTGGTTTGGGGACCATCGACCACTGAACGTGGTTGAAATCAGCAGTATGTATTTTAATTTACAAAAGAGTACGCTTGCAAAAGATTTAATTTTAGGTTTTAGCCAAACTACAGAGTCCAAAGAAATCCGGATGTTTTTCCAACGAGTGGTTAGAACAGCAGAAGAACACCTTTCTATATTTCGTTCAATCCTCCATGATGACTATATCAGTTCGTCGGTTTCTTGGGATACCCATATTACGGATTCCAAGACTGCCCCTTTTTCCGATAAATTGATGATGTACCATTGTGCCTTTCTTATTCAATCCGCAATGGCGTATTATGGTACTGCCTTGTCAGGTTCAATGCGACGCGATTTAGGACTTAAATATGCTAATTCAATTGCAAGAGATGTCAAACTCGCTGAAGACTGTGCGAATATCATGATTGCCAATGGGTGGTTCGAGGAACCACCACATTCGGTTGATCGAAGAGACTTATCAAATTGATAAAAATTTAACTGAACCAACTCATTATTGGGTTGGTTTTTTGATAATTTAACTCTTATGACATTTTTAAACTAATTCTTATCTTCAATAAAAATAAGCTGGCTTAACTGACGTGTAAGTCGATTCAAACCGGTAGACTAAACACAATCAACTAAACCTTGTTCGATACACTTTAGCATTCTTTTTAAATCAGGTCTATTCATATCCTTAGCACTTATACCATCATCAATAAAAAAATCGACTACAGTCCATCATTGAGAAACACAGTAGGCTTTTAAACGGTCAGTTTGTGCTCGAATGGAATAACCTTCCTTTGCCTGTTCATCAGTACTTACTCTAATGTAAATAGCTGTAAACATGAAATCACCTCATAATTATTATTGATTAATTAATAAAGGATTATTTTTTGAGATTAACGCATATATAGGAACGTTTATTCCTGTATTAGTGTAAAATTAAATCCCTTAATTAGAAAAGGGGGTGAAGAATATATATATAATTTATTATTGTATTTAAATATAGATTGCTAAAAATAAAGACATTTTGTTATTAAACAAAGAAGCAGGTTACTTCTCAATAAGAGGTTTGGTTCGTGATATTGTGTATTTAGAACATATATGCTTATAAAAGGAGCTACTCGGAACATCTCAGAAGAAGATTATTATAAAGTAGTTAAAGTTTTGAATGATTGGTAGGGTGGGCGACAAATGACACATTTGTTGCCTCGACTGTTTTTCAAACATTTTCAGTCAACAAGTTATATAGTTGAAGACAATAAAGTTTTGTCTGCCTTTTTAATTGGATTTGCATCGCAAACACACTGAAAAGAAGTCTACATTCATTTTGTGATTGTCAATCCAAAACATAGGAAGAACGGTTTAGCCAGGGAAACGGGGGCGTCAATTTAAACAACAAAAAAAGGATCTTCGATTATGAAGATCCTTTTCCAATGCAAATTATATCTAATTAACAATGTTATAAGCGGAAAGTGTGGAAATTAACAAAATAAGCCAAGCAAAATTGTATTTATTTATTCTTAAAGATAATTCAGAGAGTAAAGAGTTCTTAGGGGTCTTAAAACTAGCTCGTTCCTACAGCATGTTATCCTTATTGGAGTCGCGTGATAACAAGGTGTGCTGAAACAGGCTCTGTTCCTCCAGCGACAGGAGTGATGGTTAGTGCTTCGGTATTGTCAACAGGATTTCGGACAGTGAGTATTGAATTGATGCTTGTCGTTGTCACAAGGGCTATTCCAACTATCTGAGAAGTACCAGTTGCTCGCCCGACTACCGTATAGGGTTGTTCAATGTTATTGATAGTTAAAACCAGTTGGCCAGGTTCGGTTACACTCACTTGAAACAAGACCTGATAAGTGCCAATTTCAGCCAAGTTAAATGTATCAGCACTGGTGCGGGCAATTAACCCACCGGCACTAATAGGTCCATCACGCGGAAAATCTACATCTCCACCAGGAGCAACCGTTGCAGCATTATCAGGAGGCATCAAAGCATAAAAATCTGCAAAGGCTAATACTCCTCCCGCAGGTCCTTGAGGTCCAGGAGCGCCAGTTTCTCCTTGAGGTCCGGCAGACCCTTGAGGCCCAGGAGCGCCAGATTCTCCTTGAGGTCCGGCAGACCCTTGAGGCCCAGGAGCGCCAGTTTCTCCT